>MKRS01000296.1 GCA_001897035.1 Bacteroidales bacterium 45-6 | reverse complement strand
CGATCAGGCTGGCTTCTGCAACCGGCTTGGGGGAGTCTCCTTTGGCCAGAGCCTGTTCTATTTTTTGTCGGAGGATTTCCGGTTGAAAGGGTTTCTCCAAATAATCGAAAGCACCGAGCTTTATGGCCACCACCGCAGTCGAAATTTCGGCGTAGCTTGTCATCACGATGAGCGGTGTGGTAATTTTTTTGTCGCGCAGCCATGTCAGGAACAAGATGCCGTCACCATCGGGTAGCCGGAGGTCTGTCAGCACGAGGTCAATGGTTTTGTTCTTGTTTACCATCTCTTTGGCTTGACTCATGGTGGTGGAGAGCAAGGGTTCGTATCCTAACTTTTGAAACCATTTTTTCAGAATCTCGCCAAAAGTGAAATCATCTTCGATTATAAGAATGTTTTGCTTCATTGTTCCTTTTTGGTTTATTTCTTTGATGCCTGATCGGGTCGGAGGTGCTCTACAAAGGAAGGTAAAAAAACGGATTCTACGGACAGTGCCTTCGGGAAGAATCGTTTTCAAATGCTAAAAAAGGCAAAGCTTCAGCAATGATTACGTGAATCTTAGTTGTTTTGGATGCTCATGCCCGCAGGACTTCATTGAGCAGACAGATGTGTGTATCCACTTTCAAGTCATTTTCATCTGCTCGTAGAAGTTTATGAGTTAATTTATTTTTGAAGATAGTGAATATTTGATGAATATGCTTTGTTGTTTGTTTAATTTTATATATAAAACGTTATCTTTGCTGTATAACTTTTAAAAAAATAAATTGAATGAGATCTGTTAAGTTCTGTCATTATGCCTGCCTGGGTATTGCTATGCTGGGCCTCACATTGCTTCCTTCGTGTAGCGGTGATGATTCTGATGAGTCCCCCAAAAGCGAACAGCCATTGGCCGTAACGGCTACTGTTGAGCATGGGAATGACTATAATTCGAAGATCGACAGCGTGAAGGTGGAGGCTCTCAATGAAAACACACAAAACACGCTGATTATAACATCTGCCCGCTATGTAAACGGAGGTTTTAGCCTGACGTTGCCTTATCCTTTGGAGGAAAAATATCTTGCGGGCAATGTCGTCGATATGAACCAAATTTTGTCAGGCGTTTCGGTGAGTGACAAAACGGCGAGGGCTGTTGCTGCTGATTTTTATGGATACAAGAATGGGAATAAACAAGAAGATGCAAACTTTATCTTAGGGGGATTTGTCTCTTCTTTGTCAGGTACTTCCTTGAAATTCGAAGTCACTCAGGCAAGTATCGTTTACTGCGACAAGCCTGTGAAATTGACGGGTAGTTTTACGGAAGAGTTAGATGGAATGAATGTTACCTTCACGACGGATGTTTCGTGGTCGAAAGGCTGGAATATCGTTTACTTCACCCAAAAAGGATCGATAAATGCTTTGACGGGGATACCAAGCATGACTGGAAGCCTAACAGTGAATAAGCCTTCGTACAGCATGAAGTGGTATTGTGGGGATGATTTCCAGCAAGCCCTTAACTCCGGTTTAGGGGTAAGCGGGCTGGCTGCTTCGCTGAACAAACTGAATAAATTGAAACCAGCATTGTTCCGCTTGGAGAAATGATGCTGGCATTGAGAGAGAGGCGAAAAGGGCTGCCCCGTCGATGATCTGCCCCCAAAAAGTTAGACAAAAAACTTTTGGGGTATTTTTATGTCAACAAAAAGAAAGCAACGAAAGCATAGTCTTTCAGAGAAATTAGAGGT
>MKRS01000295.1 GCA_001897035.1 Bacteroidales bacterium 45-6 | reverse complement strand
GGCGGGTAACATTGGAGAGGTTGAAAACAAGGGATTTGAAGCTTCATTCAACTACAATAAGCAAATCAATCCGAATCTGTATGTGTCTTTGCAAGGAAATTTAACGATGAATGAAGATAAGGTCATTGAAGACGGAAAAACTGTTTATAAGCAAAGTTGGAGAAATTCTGTGGGACAGAATGTGCTTGCCCGTTTTGGTTACATTGCTGAAGGTTTGTATACCAGTGAACAGGAAATTATTGAACGCGGAATAACTCAGTTTGGAGAAACCTACCCGGGACAATTGACCAAGCCTGGAGATATTAAATACAAAGATTTAAGCGGAGATAAGCATATCGACGAACAGGATATGACAAAAATAGGCCGTGGCGATGTGCCCAAAACCTATTATGGGTTTGGCGGGGATATCCGCTATAAGAACTGGGGCTTAGGCATTCTTTTCCAGGGTATGGCGGGAGCAGATAGAGCTCTCAATGGTTCGGGAATCTATCCTTTTGTCAGTTCCTCGGGCGGAGGTACTCTTTATGCGAATATTAATGACCGTTGGAGCTCAGGCAATCCTGCCAATCAAAACGTGTTCTATCCCCGCTTGGCTTGGTCGTCGGCAGACGCTTCCAATTCCAATAATTTCCAAACAAGCACTTGGTGGCAGAAAGACATGAGTTTCCTGCGCCTGAAGCAATTCACCATATCCTACTATTTCCCGAAATCTTGGGCAAAGAATTCCTTTATCAATGGAGGACGGTTCTACGCTATGGGCTCGAATGTGTTCACTTGGAGCAAATTCAAACTCTGGGATCCGGAGCTGAATACCAACAATGGAATCTCGTACCCCAACACTTCGGCTTATACGATAGGTGTTAATTTTGATTTTTAGTTAAGTTGATAAAAGTTGAGAATAATATGAAAAGAACAATAAAAGCTATATTTTTGGTATCCATCTTAGCTTTCTCTGCATCGTGCAGCGATTATTTTGATACTGTACCGAAAGATGTGACGAACCTGGACGATGTTTTTGCAAACAGAGTGTTAGCTATTCAATGGTTGTCTAATGTGTATACATATCTTCCCGATGAATCGGAACAGAATTATACTGGGGGCGAAGACCAGACGCGTGGGATCTGGACGCCGGCAAGTCTTGAGGCATATCTGCCGTGGGAACAATGCAATTCACTTCTGGTGAATCAAGGTACTTTAACCCCGTCGTCTGGTTATGTGACAAATATGTGGAAAGCTTATTACCGGGGAATTCAGAAAGCGAACACATACATGCAGCGCATTGACGAATGCAAAGACATGGACAGTTCGACAAAATTGAGGACAAAAGCCGAGGCCAGAGCTTTGCGTTCCATTTTTTATTTCAATTTATTTAAGATTTACGGACCTTTTGTAAACATAGGGGACAAGGTTTTCAATAATGAAGCGGATGCCAGTTCCATGCTGCTTTCAAGAAGTTCAGTGGATGAATGCATTGATTATATCGTCAGTGAATTCGATGCCGTTCTGCAGGAAAACAATTTATTCTCGCATTTCAACGCTGACGGCACTTTTCAAACGTCCTATGCTGGCAATGTGACCAAAGAAGCTATTGAAGCAATACGTTCACAAGTTTTGCTCTATGCGGCGAGCGATTTATTCAATGGCGATCCTTATTATAAAGATCTGGTCGATTCAGAGGGTAAACACTTGTTCCCTCAATCCCGGGACAACGAAAAATGGCAA
>MKRS01000294.1 GCA_001897035.1 Bacteroidales bacterium 45-6 | reverse complement strand
CATTAACTGTTTTCCAAGAAAAATCATTCTATTCATTGTTCTACTTATTACGATCTTGTTAATTTTACATACCAGTTCAATACCAATCATTAATCAAAGAAAGACGTTATCAACTGATCTACAGCCCAATATTATTACGCCAACATGTCTACGGTTTAATAACATTGAGATATTAGATTTTATCCTTTATCAACATCCTAATCGAGCTGATCAATATTCGATTTATCTAAGTGGTCGTCGATTAACTTGGCGTTGGTCGAATATTAGTTGTTTCTTTGAACGTTCCAATACAACAGTTCGAGGTATCATTGATCGACGATCAATAGAACCATTTATTCTCTGTCCATTGCCATCTATCGAACGAGAATCGATATTAAAAGGTAGCTCTCAACTAGTCATGTCATTTCGTATTTACGATAAACAATTTCTATTCTCGCCAAATGTAACGATACCAATCTATCATCGTAATCGATACAATGTATCTATATATACAATGGTGCGTAATAGAACAGCGGTTTTAGTCGAATGGATTGAATATCATCGAATAATTGGTGTTGAACATTTCTATATATACGATCATTTTAGTAATGATAATTTAGATAATTTTCTTCGATCATATTTAGAACAACAAATAGTAACCATTGTTCGATGGCCATATAAACAACATAAAGGTCATAAGTGGAATATGATGCAAAGTGCTGCAATGAATCATGCTTTGAAAAATTTTGGTCCATTCAATCGATGGATGGGCTACTTTGATGTTGATGAATATTTTCAAATTATTAATCCAATAAAAGTGCTCGATAAAACAATATCTTTATCTGATTTTCTTGATCGAAATTTTCCCGAGTCGATTTATCCCGGTGGTGTTCAACTACGAAATTGTCCGATTTCATGTTTAATTAATCAAGATGATCTTGCAACAAGTCGACATCGACTATTGCTCGAAAAATGTCGACATATTTCTCGTCATCGAGATTGTCAAATTAGAACGAAAATGTTTATTCGACCACAAAACGTGCCAATAATGCAGAATATTCATAAATTACAATATGGAGTTAAGTTTGCTGAGACTAGTGTAAAGACGAATGAGAATATTTTGACCGATATATGCAAATTATGCACAGTATGCAGCATAAAATATTGCGACACACCTAAATCATTGTGTATGAGATTAGAACAGAAAAAAAAATTTGCTTCGTGGAAAGAAACGAAATGTAATTTCAATTATCTGACAATATCCTAGATATTATTGATGATGACGTATTAGATTAAGCAATTTATACAATAAGAAAGGATGCACAAAATAAAAAAATTTATTGAAGCAAACTATCGTAGTACTAGATCTTATTATTTGTATTTAAGTGGTGATTAGTGGAACTTGTCCTTCAATCTTTTCATGTGTTATATAAAGAAGGCATTTGGCGTGCTATATATTTTAGCGCGCTTATGCAGTCAAACTCAAGTAATACAAGTAGCCAATAACGGATGCACTAGCAGTCCAAGTGAGTGATCTCAGAGTAGCTTGATCTGAATTATCGTTAGTAAAGAAAAAAATTACATTTTATTTTAAAAGAAAGTTTCCAAGATTGTCCAACAATTGTCACAATAAGGAATAGAAATAAAGTCCAAAAAACAAAACAAAAAAACAATGACAATTACAATTTGAGTTGTTCTTTGAAATTTTTGCCATGTTTTTTTTTATTCTTTCTCATTTTTTTTT
>MKRS01000293.1 GCA_001897035.1 Bacteroidales bacterium 45-6 | reverse complement strand
TGATTCTACCGCAAAAACTCTGAATTCTGTAATATTATACAGCTTGCCATTTCTTGCTCTACTATATTACTATACTATAAATGGATAAGAAAAACCAATGGATGTTAAGCCACTCCAATACAAAGTGCCGCAGGAGTGTATGTATAATAAAACTGTCCAACACCAAATCATAGAAAGGGGTTACAAAATGAAAAAAGGAATCCTCAGGTCAACCTCCATCGCCAGACGGCGGGCTGAATCAATTGGAAGCGAGAATCTGAGGAAGCATTGTTTCCCTTCGCGTATGAATTCTCTCCGAACGGTGCTTGAACTGGAAGCAAATGCCGTGTCCTTCTCCGTATATATCTTTCGAATGCTCGAATCTTCCTGCAATGTGTGTCCGATCGCCTCTTCCACAGCCTGCTTGGAAGACAGGGGAATGGTGACGGCTTTGATAAACGCAAGCTTGGCATCGTATGCGTCCAGCATACTGGCTACCATCTGGATATTGTTTGCCGACACATTGGACGACACGGCTTTCACCCGATTTTCCACCTCTTTTTCCACCCGGCGGTTAATGTACCAGGTGGCGGCGAAGAAGCAAAGCACAATCGCAATGCTTACCCAGAAATACACGCTCTTGAACAAGCCGTCGGTTATCTTACCATCCATTGTTTGAATTCTTTGACTTTCTCGGAACTGATGACGATGTCTTCTTCAGCTTCTGGCTTGAGTTTCACTTTCACCCGGCTCTTGGAATAGGGCGTGAAATGCGACACGCTGCCGAAACTGACAAGGAAACGGCGGTTGAGCCGGAAAAACTGCCGGTTGTCGAGGTCTTCCTCCAATTTGTAGAGAGTGCTGTCATAAAAATACTTCTCCCCGCTTTTGGCTATGGCAAACAAATAGCGCCCGTCTGCCATAAAATAGGCAATGTCCTCCACATTCATCGCCATTTGCGATTTGCCCGCACTGAGCATAATGCGGGTGAGGAAATTTTTAGGCGGTTCGGATGGTTTGGCGAGGTTCTTAAGCAAAGATTCCAAGTCGTCTCGCAGGACGGTTCTGATCTCCCGGAATTTATTCAACGCCTTGGCAAGGTCTTGTTCATCAATTGGCTTGAGCAAATACCCAATGCTGTTGACTTCAAAAGCCCGGATAGCGTATTGGTCGTAGGCGGTGGTGAAAATCACCGGGCAATTCACCTTGATCTTTTCAAAAATAGAGAATGAACTTCCGTCGCTCAGATGAACATCCACAAACATGAGGTCGCAACTGTTGTTGCGCAGCCATTCGACAGTGGCACTCACGCTGTCGGTTTGCCCCGCTATCTTGATGCTGCTGTCCAGGTGCACCAACCTCTCGGCCAGTTCCGAGGCCAAAAGCTGTTCATCTTCTACGATCAGTACATTCATAAATCTTTCCCTCCATGCCCCAAAATAGGGTTTAGTTTGCTGGCTACCCTACAAAAATAATATATTGCATCAAAACAAAAGCCCGATTTCCCTATTTTCAAATTTCCAGACTTGTTCTCCCATGTTTCCGCCTGAAATTCGCAAGCCTTTTCACACGATTTTCTTCTGCCAATTTCCCCATTTCAGGTAAACAAACGAAAGCACCATCAACATGCCCCAATACACCAGTTCCACCGTCCAGCACATCGCCACAGACGCATGCAGATGGATCACGATGAACCACAAAGCCATGATATAGATCAGGATGGTGATGATTTCGAACAGCAATCCT
>MKRS01000292.1 GCA_001897035.1 Bacteroidales bacterium 45-6 | reverse complement strand
CAGCATATAAGGATTAAATCAATATATAAATCCGATTAATTAACCTTTTAATTAAATGCTTATGAATGATTTATTACAAACAGGACTTTTCAGCCTATTGGCTGAAAGTTCTGTCGCTACAAACCATGAAATGCATCTAGCCTATGAAACTCTTGTAAAACAAGTAGAAACCTTAAATCAACCCGAAACAGATTTTCAAATAATTTTTCGGATATTGAACATTACTCGCATTGAGCTAGTATTCCTATTGAAGCAATTTCAGAGCGAGCAGGGGGGAAAATGTGCTTAAAAAATTGTATTGTCAAAAAGCGTTGGCTATTGTTGACTCTGAATTAGAATTACTAAATCTCAAGATTCAGCATCCCGAACAGTTCCTCAAATCCGAGCAACAAACATTTCAATCCGATCTGCATATAATCCCTAAGTCAAAAGATTTAGGGATTGTTGCATTGGCAGAGATAGTGGAAAGCCTCTATCTAAGTCAGGAAATATTGAACAATGAAGGTAAGCCAGCAAGTAAAACTCAGATTGGAAATAAATTTGAATTAATCTTCAATATTTCTTTTGGTGACATCTCAGATAAGACGAGTGAAATATATAAACGAAAACCATTCAACCGAACGAAAGCTCTTGATTTCCTTCGCAATATGATAATGCGTAAGGATAAAGAAACAAAATGAAAAATAATGTATCTACAACATATTGTATATAAGTTGATTCCAAACAATCATTAGAGGGGTAGTTAACTATCCCTCTATTTTTCTGTCTCCAATTGTCAGTTCTTTGCTTTACCAATCGATTGGAATTAATCAATTATTAATTTCAAAAACAACGTATTATGTATTTAGACAATGAAGACTTCCTATCATGGATGGAGAAACTATTCAAGAAGCTTACAATTATAGGTAGCGACCTAAAAGTAATGATGGCTACAGGAGAAGCATTTAACAATGAAGATAAATTGTTGGATAATCAAGATCTCGCGTTTCTTCTCAAAGTGAGTTATCGGACTTTGCAACGTTATCGGGATAGTGGACAACTTCGATATTTCCTAGTTAGGCGAAAGACCTTCTATCGTATGGCTGATGTAAAAGAATTTATTCAATCCTATGCCTCAAAAAAAGAGATTGTGATGTTCAATAAGGATATAGAAGATGACAAAACCCTGAAATGATTCTGCATTTACTCATCTAAGCAGAATAGTGCAAAAGGGTGAGGATCGTGTTTAGACCATCACCCTCCCTAAAGGCTCCGCATTTAGCAGAAACATCCTTGCTCAACCGCTTCAGATTGTTTAGCTAAATTAAGCAAGAGGGAACTGGACTATCGTCCTGTTCTCCTCTTGCCCTTCGGGGCAAAGCCTTCGGCTTTAGTGCTTTATCGAAAAGCACTGTTATAACACTTGCTATAACTAAAATTGATACTCAATTCTAATTAAGCAAGTTAGATATATCAATAACTATAAAATAGTTATAACAATGGAAAAACAGAATAGAAAAACCATATTTACAACCATAGCCATAGATAAGGAAACAGATAGAATTATAGATAAACTGTGTAAACGCTATTCACTGAAAAAAGGAGAAATAACAAAGCTCGCTTTTCAGTATCTGGATAAAGCAAATATCAATCCAAGCGAAGCGCCAGAATCGACAAAAGCAGAACTAAGGAAGATCAATAAACGGCAAGATGATATTATTCGTTTTATTCGACACTATGAAGAAGA
>MKRS01000291.1 GCA_001897035.1 Bacteroidales bacterium 45-6 | reverse complement strand
TTTGAAAGTATAAGTAAACACTCCTGTGTCGTCTAATGTAACATCCTCAACAAGGTAGTTTTTACCACTATCCAACCATCGCAAAGGATAATTGTCGGGGGGGGTAACCAAACTACGTCCGCCACCTGTGGCGATGACAAATGCCGTGCTCTTGTCGTCGTTGGTGTACATCCAGATATAAGGCGCGACTTCCCGTTCCCATTTTGAAGCATCCGCGTTGTCCCAACCTTTGCCTAAGAACACAGGGCGAACCAGGTTGTCGGTAATCGTTTTCACGCGACTGCCTTTTCTCCATTCATTCATTTTGCCAAACATCCTGATACCCCCTTCGCTCCAACTTGTAGGAAGGTTGTGCGCTTTAACGTCACGACCACTTAAGATAGCGTACAGTTCGTCGGCCTTATCCGTCGGATCACCTCCCGATCCCAAATAGATTGCGTTTAAAGGCAGGTGTCCGAAGTGGATTCCTATTCCGTCAATAGGCTTATTGGATCCGGTTATGGTCATCCAGCCATTGTCAGGCAAATGAATGAGTTCCGTCATTCGGTTGTCCGGGTTCGGATACAAATCCAGTTCGCTGGTCACTTTTATTTCATAATCGGGATTATCTCCGACAATTTCATTCATCATTCTGCGTGTCAGCACATTTTTGCGATAGACATTATCGCTTGGATGTGAATAATCTGTATCGTCCAGGTTTTGCCAGTATTGTGTCAAATCCACAGCCTGGTGTTTCAAAGAATAGTTGTTGATCATGGCTTGAAGCATAACCTGCTTGTCGGATTGCACCAGTGGATCGGCCAAATCATGACCTTTATTGTGCCCGCCTCCACTGTTGCTGTACCAAAGGCCCAACCTGAAGCCGTTCTTTTTTATTGAATCGGCCATAATCTGCATGCTTGGGATGCCCGGTGTGTTGGAAACAACCGGATCGCGGGAATAATTATTATCGGTGATCCATTTTCCGTCCGATGTAGCGTTATTCCATCCATCGTCAATCAAAATGATGTCGTATCCGGCCCGTTTGGCTTTCGGAAAAACAGTGTTGTAGAAATAGCTTTCTGTACGCAAGCCTTGGTTGAACCAGTCCCAGTCATTAACCATCAGGGAAGTGGTTGTATTATGGAAGCGGAATCTTTTGCGGAAATGTTCTTCCACAGCCATTTTTCCATCGACGATATCGCCTTTGAAGGCTGTCAGGTTTACTGCGATGTATTCGAATTCTTCTCCGGGAAACAGCACCAGTTGAAATGCTTCGGGACAGGTAAGCACCTTGACAAGGTTAGTGCTTCCCGCAGCCCAGGCGGTTGCGAGGGCAAATGGTCTCAACTGATAATAATAGTTTGGAGTTTCCTGCTTGTCGGAAACTTCTGGCCCGTATTGAGTTTTCCAGTTTACTTCGGGAGCGATGTACCAACCTTCGTTGTCATTATAGAGTGTGATGAGACATTTGGGCACATCATTGGCATTGTTGGTTGTAGTGGCTTCTTCGATATTACCCGTTGTGCTCAACCATTTACTGTTTGTTACATAGTGGATGTTGTGCGGATTGTTCGGTAGATCAAGACTGATAACGTCCGAACGCTCTATCATCAATTTCGAGTCAAGGCTTTTGTTTTTGATCTGCGTCTGGTAGCGTAAGCCCGACCTGCCGTCAAACAATTCGAATTCGAGGCCGATTTCAATGTTCTGCTTTTCGATGCTTATCGTTAGTTTCTTTCCTAAAACGACATTATTTAAAGTCTTAGACATCAATATGTTTTCAACCGTATGTGTTCTGTATGACCAGTCGGCATCCGTAGCTTTGTAATTAAAACTGACGGGACCTGTGTGCTTATTGGTCGGTATATATTGTCCGGTGTAGTCGAAAAGCAGGCTGTTGCTTCCGATGTAATTCACATTCGCTTCTTTATTGTAGAATTGTTTTAATTTGACGCCTTCGCCTTGCGTGTATTCAATTTCGAAGCGAAGGACATCGTTTTCCAGCAACCACGTTCTGTTATTTCCCCCGCCTGTTTCAGTTATTACAGTGCCGGCCGCATGTATTTGGCCAATTCCGGCTGTTTGCAGGAAAATCATCGTCCAGATGAAGATGTATTTTATTTGTTTCATTTCTTCTACAGCTATTGAGTTACAATTAATTTTTGTTCGCAGACGGCTTTCGAGTCAACTAATATTCTTAGGACATAGGTGCCACTTGTTTGAGGCGTGGTGATGTCACCAATTCCGATCATTTTCTCTGATACGATTTTTTTTCCTCCTATATCGTGAATTTCAACAAAGACTTGCCTGGAAGCATAACCTGAAGCATTCAGGTTTATATGAACCGACTTTCCTCTTCTGACGGGGTTAGGATATATTTGTATGCTTCCCGATAGCAAATTATTATTTTCTATTCCGCTGCTGTATTCACTTTGATAAGCTCCAATGCTCACTTTTTGACCTGTCGCACGGGTCTGGCCGGATAAGTCTGTGTCTAATTCCGGTGTCAGATAAGCTATGTTTCCGGCTTCTGCCAATGGCGACCCTGATGTGAGCTTATAATTCTTTTGGGCGGCATCGACAAATCCTATTTCCTGAATATTGTTCAACAGCAAGTTTGACTCACCTGCAGCAACAGACGAAGCCTCCACAGCCGAATGACCATAGTAAGCGGCTCCGCTGTATTTTTCTTCGTCTCCGGACGAAGTGGAGTTTCCTGCCACAATCGTGTTATAGACTTTCACAAGCGCATTGGCATCGATAGTGGAAGAGGTACCTTCCGGACCTTCAAGGATATTGTTCACCATCGTGTTGTTCACCATAATGACATTACCTCTGGCATATATGCCACTTCCCCAAACTGCTTGATTTTCCGTAATCAAACAGCCTTCTATCCGACTTCCTGTAAGGGCGGAAATACCACCACCTTTTCCATCGCTGCTCACAAAGTCGTAATATCTGATCCCGCGAATCCTATTGTATTGCCAAGCGTTCACCTTCCGAATGTCTTCGTTCTTAAAATTGGCATACCACGCACTCGCCATTCGATTGTTGTTTGCCAGAGTGGACGACCAGTATTTTTTTCCTGCCAGGGTTGTTTTTCCATTTGTTTGAAGTGCTTTTTCGACTACATCAAACACAGTCGTTTTTTTGAACGTACCATCTTCCTGCGGTTTCAGGAACAAAGCCCATTCGCCAGCAGAAGGCAAATACCAGCCCGACTTGTTCGCTCCTTTGTAGGCCTGAATTGCTTGTGCTGCCCTTGATTTTGTCAACAAAGCCGTGTTTATTCTTCCGTTCATGTCCGAAACAGCCTCTTCAATAGTATTTATTTCCGAATTGGCTTGTTGAGAGATTTGATAATTACGTCCGCAGTCTTCTTCGGAAATGACCCATGCTCTTTTGTTGGTTCTGTCCACTAAGAAAACGACTCCTCCCTCCTCCGCTATATAATCGCCCACGGAAGGAAGCGTCGCATAATTGTTCTTTATGATGCAGCGTCTTACGATTCCGCTTTGAAGCAAATAAACACCCGCTCCGTTTTGGGAACTTCCGTTTTGTATCACAAATCCATCCCATACGGTGGGAGTTGAAAAGTCCGTGCTTTGGGTCAGCACCCGGAAATTAGAATCGCCATCCAGTATAGACAGATTCTCATTTGTTCCCGGAAGCTTGCGTTGGTTGAGTTGTGTTTCGCTTCCAGAGAAACCACCATATACAGAAACTCCTTCTTTCATAAAGAATCCCCCTTTGTAGGTTCCGGCCGCGACCCAAATGGCATCACCGGACCGGGCGTTCTCAATTGTTTTGATCAGGCTGCCTGAAGCGTTCGCCCAGGAAGAACCGTCCTTCGAACCACTGCCTGCTCCGGCAACGAAGAGTGTCTGCTGCGAAAAAACAGTCATCACCGTCATCGTGGCAATCATTGTAAAAAAAAATCTCATAAGTATTGTGTGTTTTGGTGAATCATTATCTTCATTTAAGGTTGATTTACTTTTTACCCGCGATATACTAAAACTGCCGTGTTGCATATCGCGGATATTTTTTGCTATATCTATTCGTTTGAAAACGAGTAAGGAAAATCTGCTTTCTTTGTGCCTCGTGAAAAATTGGGTTTTTCGCTCATTTCAAATTGAATCTTTGCTCCTTTGATCAGGAAAGAGTGGTTGAAATAATTTTTAGTGTAAAGCTTCCCGTTGTATCTCAGGTTTTGAATATATCTTCTGGTATCGGTATTTGCAGGGGCGGACATTTCAATTTTTTTGCCGTTCTCCAGGTTGATTGTTGCTTTGGAAAATAAAGGACTCCCTATTACATACTCGTCAGAACCGGGGCATACAGGGTAGAAGCCAAGCGCTGAAAGAACATACCAGGCAGATGTTTGCCCGTTATCTTCATCACCACAATAGCCATCCGCGGCCGGAGTATATAGACGATTCATTGTTTCACGAACCCAATATTGTGTTTTCCAAGGTTGTCCAGCATAGTTGTATAGATAGATCATGTGTTGGATAGGCTGATTTCCGTGGGCATACTGTCCCATGTTTATAACTTGCATTTCACGCATTTCATGAACCAGAAAGCCGTGGGTGTCCGTTCCTTCTCCGAATGTAGGAGGCATTGCAAAAACTGAATCGAGCATCTGGACGAATGTCTTTTCACTGCCCATGAGATTGATCAAACCCTGGATGTCGTGGAAAACCGACCATGTATAGTGCCAGCTGTTTCCTTCCGTGAAGGCATCCCACCATTTTTCGGGAACGAAATTGGCCTGGAATGTGCCGTCCGCATTTCGTCCACTCATCAGATTGTAAGGCTTATTGAACAGATTTCTGTAATTCAAGGCCCTTTTCTTATAGATGTCTGTTTCAGATTCGGGTCTTCCCAGTTTTTTCCCCATCTGGTAGATACACCAGTCGTTATAGGCGTATTCCAGGGTGCGAGCAGCGCTCTGACTGATGTTGTAAGGCACATAGCCTAATTTGTTATACCCGGCGTAACCTAACCGTCCTGACGAATTAATAGCTTGATGTACATTGTTGGCACCGTGTAAAAGGCCTTCATACATTTTTTCGGCGTTGCCTTTCGTTATACCTTTTAGATAAGCATCTGTTACGACAGAAGCGGAGTTGTTTCCAACCATACAATCGCGGTGTCCGGGACTTGCCCATTCCGGGTAAAATCCACTTTCCAGATAAGAATTAAAAAATCCTTCCTGCATTTTGTTTCCCATGCTTGGGTAGACAAGGTTGATAAAGGGTAGCAAGCAACGAAATGTGTCCCAGAATCCGGTGTCGGTGAACATGTAACCAGGAAGAACTTTTCCATTGTGCGGACTGTAATGTATTATTTTTCCCTGCGCATCAACTTCATGCAACATACGTGGAAACAAGACGCTCCGATACAAGCAGGAATAGAACGTACGTACCTGATCGATGTTGTCTGATTCTATTTCTATTTTTCCCAGAACTTCGTTCCATCTTGTTTTACCAAGCTCTTTCACCTGATCGAAAGAGTTAGTTCCTAATTCGTGCAGATTCAATTCAGCCTGTTCAAAGCTGATGAAAGAGGAGGCAACGCGTGCATGAACTTTTTCTCCTTTTTTTGTAGAAAATCCAATGATCGCTCCTGCATGATTGGATTTGGCTTCAAGTTCGTGTTCACGAATATCATTGTCTTTTACCGTAGCATTGAACGTAAATGGTTTGTCAAATACAATGACAAAATAGTTTTTGAAATTATCGGGAACGCCGCCACTGTTTTTGGTCGTGTAGCCGATAATTTTATTTTGTTCGGGAATGATCTTAACATAGGATCCTTTGTCAAAAGCATCAACAATTATGTATGAATCGTCATTTTCAGGAAACGTGAACCTGAATATAGCGGATCTCTCTGTCGGGGTTATTTCTGTTGTGATATTGTAGTCAGATAGATATACTTTGTAATAGTATGGCCTGGCTGTTTCACTTTTATGACTGAACCAACTTGCTCTTTTCTCCTGGTCGAAAATCACTTTTCCGGTAACGGGCATAATGGAGAACTGGCCATAATCATTTATCCAGGGACTTGGCTGGTGGGTTTGTTTGAATCCTTTGATTTTGTCCGAGCTATATGTATATGTCCAGCCCTCGCCCATATTTCCAGTCTGAGGTGTCCAGAAATTCATTCCCCATGGCATTGCAATTGCAGGATAAGTGTTCCCGTTTGAAAGTTCAAATTTGGAGTCTGTTCCTATAAGCGGATTCACATAATCCGCATAGTTGTTGTTGACATTTTGAGCCGAAACCAGAACAAAAGACAAAAGAAGGACGAATAGAACTGTTGATTTTAATTGATTCATAATATTTTTCAAATAATTCTTTTTTGTTATAAACTGTTTAATACATTCAATTTTCCTTCATTGATAAGTTTGATGATTAATTCTCCAAACAAGGTGTTTTGCCAGGCAAACCACTCGCGTGTGAAGTTTTTAGGATTATCTTTGTGGAATGATTCATGCATAAATCCGCTTCCGGCATCAGTCGTCATGAGCAATTTGATACAATATCTGATCTCTTCATCATTCTGGCTGGTGAAAGCCTTCATCATGATACTCATCGGCCAGATCATATCATAACCGACGTGTGGTCCACCAATACCTTCTCCGGCCTTTCCTTTGAAGAAATAAGGATTATCTTCGCTCCACACGAAGCTTCGTGTATTCTGGTAGACAGGATCGTTTATGTCCACGTC
This sequence comes from Bacteroidales bacterium 45-6, assembly GCA_001897035.1. Classification (GTDB taxonomy): domain Bacteria; phylum Bacteroidota; class Bacteroidia; order Bacteroidales; family Dysgonomonadaceae; genus UBA1309. The sequence goes on along the minus strand of MKRS01000291.1, from coordinate 4,488 downwards.
TCCCAGATAGGGCAAGGCTAAAAGGCTGGGTACATTTGCATCATCCATGAGGAGTTGATTGCCAAATCCGTCTATTTCGAAAGCATATATCTTTCCATATTTTGGATGATTGCAGACTGCATATTTTTTTACAGCTTGTTCTACCTCATTTGCCAAATCCGTACATTCTTTGGCCAAGCTTACATTTTTGTTCACTTCCGTCAGAATCTCAGAGGCTTTATGCAGAGATGTGACTGCAAAAAAATTGGAAGGTATCAGAAATTGAAAAGTTGTGGCATCATCTGAAGGACGGAATGCTGAGGCTATCAGTCCAACGGGTTTTACCGGATTTCCCATTCCGTTGTTGGACATAGTATCCAACTGGCGTTCGGTTTTCCGTTGAAAAGTATAAGGCCCATGTCCAACTTTTTTTTGTTGTTCCTTAAACGTTCTGATTATCATGGTAATTGCCTGTTTCCATTCTTCACCGAAAATAGAAGCGTCGCCTGTCATTTTCCAGTATTGATAGGCCAAACGCAAGGGATAACAAAGCGAATCTATTTCCCATTTGCGTTCATGCAATCCGAGTTTCATATCGGTCTTGTCGCTCATCCATTGGTGATCGGGATTCGGATCATGCGGATCGAGGAAGGCATTCGCATAGGGATCCAGAATGATACAGCGGAACTGGCGCAGGATTGTGCCCCGGAGCATTTTTTTTAGTTTTTCGTCTTTGCTGGCCAGATGGATGTAAGGCCACACTTGTGCCCCTGAATCACGGAGCCACATTGCATGTATGTCTCCTGTGTAAACAAGCGTGTCATCCTCCCCGTTTTCCATTGTGTAGTATCGAACAGTAGTGTCCACAGTGTTTGGAAAAGCATTCTCGAACATCCAGCGTAATTTCGCATTTTTTAGCAATTTCGCTATTTTACGTATCTCTTCCTCAATGGCGTCCGATTTAAACAGCCGGTCTTCCGGTCTCGGACGTTGAGAAATATATAGTCTTGTATTATCTTTTTCCAAAGTGATTGAATTTGCCTTTTGGGTATAATCAATATTTACTTTCTGGGCAAGACTGCCCGGATTGTAGGCTAATAAGACGACAGTGCATAACCCTGCTCCAAGGAAGCCGTTTCTTAATGATTTGGTTTCGGATTTCATGATATTAATAGGTTTTGATTACTGGGACTCTTATTGGATTCATAATTTATTCAATCGGGCATACATTTCAACCATCGCAAATTGAGTCAGCAGCCATTTGGAATCATCTTTGGTCTGAGCTGTCCAATCCTTATTGAACAGCCCATTGTCTTCCCGCATATAATTCCAGGCATAGTCGAGATTGGATTTGAAAAAATCAATATATTTTCTGTTTTTATCAATACCATACAGCTCTATGAACCCGCGATACATCACTGTTGTGAACCAGATGTCACCTTTAGGCAAAGATATTTTCGCACCCTTATTGGTGGTATAATCATAGAAGAAATAATTGTGGCATGATTGTGCTATGTCTTGAGCTTCTTTCAGGTATGAACCGTCTTTTGTGCACTTATACAATAAAGCCGCGGCCTGCATCATTTGTCCGCTATTGTAGGCAAATTTAGTTTTTTCTATTTCTCCGTTCAGGTTTATATTATCGTAAAACAAATAGTCTTTTTTATCTTGTAAATTGGCTTTGGTCCACTCGTATAAATTCTTGCCTTTGTGAAAATAAGAACTATCGCTTGTGGCTTCAAACAACTTTAAGGCAAAAACAGCTCCGGGAGCATTCGAACAAGTATTTTTGCTGAATTTCTTTTGTTCACACCAATATATCCCTCCTCCAAGTATCGAATCGGTACCGCTTTCTATGAAATTCCATGTGGCGGTTGCTCTGGAAAGATACTTTTTTTCTTTTGTGAGTAAGTACAGATCTGTGAAATCAATGCCTATCCAAACATTATCGTCATAGAAGCGGTCGGGAGTAGGAGTCTTTTCTATATAAGAAGCATAAGCGCCGGGATCTCTTTTGGTATCAAAATACAAATCCAAGCCTGACATTATCCTATTTTCAAGGATTTGTAGGTATGAAGCATCTTTATTGTTCTGATATATTGAAACTACGGCTGACAAGCTTCCAGAAAAAGGCCAGAGATAAGAATAAAGGTTTTGAGGGGCGTCCGGCTGATCTGAGGTAAGGTAAGTCACCTTATGTTTTTCATTATAAGGGTAAGTTTCGCGAAACAAAAAGGGATTGTCCGTGGAATATAGTTTGAAAATTGATTTCAATGTTATGTCTGCCCTGTACAGGTTCTTATTTTTGGAATGGAGCGGCTTTGCTTCCAGACTAAGGGCAAATGAAAGAAAAACAGATAGCAATGATGTGAAAAAATATGTTTTCATGAGGTGCTGTTAGATGAATATTATATATCGGACAAAAATAATGAAGTTGATTATATAAGAATAGCGATCTGATTATCTAAAAAGTGTCAAATTTTTCATTATTAGTGTTTGATTTGCCGGAATGATTTATATGGCACTTGTATAAAGGATTTCGGACATATTGCTCCTTTCTTGAGGGCAATTGCTCGATTGTATGCTGAACAGCATAGCAAGAGTGTCAGATTTGTCCTTTTTAGTGTCTAAATTTGCCGCACGGAAAATAGAGGCTTTTAATTACAATTCATTTGATTTATTTTTAGATGATATTTATCAACTCTAATTTTTTTAATCATTTATAATGAAAAACACAAAATTGTCATTACTCTTGATAGTTTCTTTTTGCGGAGTCTTTTTGTCCTTAAAATCTCAGGATAAATCATTACATTTTATTTCTACATCTCATTTGGACACTCAATGGAATTGGGATGTGAAAACCACAATTGATGAATATATTCCGAATACCATGCTGCAAAATTTTGCGTTGTTTGCGAAATATCCAAGCTTCCAGTTCAATTTTGAAGCTGCAATACACTATAAATGGATGAAGGAATATTATCCGGATCAATACAATAAGCTAAAACAATATGTGCAGGATCAAAGATGGCACCCGAGTGGGGGGAGCATTAATGCCAGTGATGTGATGGTGCCTTCGGGTGAATCCATAATCAGAAATTTCCTGTATGGGCAAACTTTTTACAAAAAAGAATTCGGACGGAAAGGTGGAACCGATTTCATGGTGCCGGATTGTTTTGGCTTTCCATACTCTTTGCCCTCATTGGCAAAACATTGTGGAATAACCGGCTTTCATACCGCTAAGCTGGCATGGGGATCTGCGTATAAATACGATGATCTGGCTCCGTTCGGTATTTGGAAAGGAGTTGATGGTTCGGAAATATATGCCGTTTTTAAAGGGGAGCCGTACGACTGGCATGAGGTATACAATAAAGATATGTCTTATGACTCGGACATACTGGGCACAGCAAGTACAAACCAATCAAAATATGGAGCGCCATTTGTGTTCCGCTATGTTGGGCCTCGTGGCGACAGGGGGGGCGCATTGCAGGATAATCCTCAGGTAATCGGCGAAAATACACCTTCTTGGCTGCAGGCAAGTGTAAATTCTGATGGACCGTTGAAAGTTTTTCTGTCCACTCCGAGTGAAATATTTTCATTGTTGGATCAATACAAAAACGATAAATACTTTGTCTGGAATAATGAATTGCCAATGACAAAGCATGGAGTAGGCTGTTATACTTCGCATGCGATGATGAAATATTGGAATAGGAAGAATGAACTTTTGGCAGACGCTGCCGAGAAGTCATCTGTGTTTGCTGACTGGCTGGGTGGCATTAACTACCCTTCGGAGCAAATGCAGGATGCCTGGACTACGCTCCTTTGGCATCACTTTCATGATGATTTGACAGGGACATCCATTCCGAGTGCATATGTTTATTCATATAATGATGAAGTGTTGGTGAATCTGAATCTGTCGGAAGTGTTGAAGAATTCTATCGGTTCTGTTGTCAGGAAGATGGATACGCAAACTGCTGGAATTCCTTTGGTCGTTTACAATCCTTTATCTATCGAACGGAAAGATGTGGTGGAGGCTACCGTCTCTGTGGATTCCAAAGTTGATAATATCCGTGTATTTGATAAAAACGGAGTTGAAATATTGTCTCAAGTACTGAGATATGATGCCTCTGCCCAAAAACTGTATATTATTTTTGAGGCTACAGTGCCTTCACTTGGTTACTCGGTTTACGATCTTCGACTTAATGAAGCCAGTCCATTAAAGTCTGATCTCGCAATATCAGGGCAAGCCATTGAAAACGATGATTATAAGGTAACAATTGATTCCAACGGAGATGTAAGCTCTGTTTTGGATAAAGGAATGGGCATTGAATTGTTAACGTCCCCGATTCGTCTGGTGATGTTGAGTGATGTGTCGACAGAATACCCGTCTTGGGAAATAATGTGGAGCGATGTCAATGCAGCTCCAAAGGCTTATGTCGATGAAAATGTATCTGTAATGATGGAGGAAAACGGGCCTTTGCGAGTGAGCCTGAAAGTTAGCAGAAGCAA
>MKRS01000290.1 GCA_001897035.1 Bacteroidales bacterium 45-6 | reverse complement strand
AGAAAGCTTAGGGCAACCGTTTTTCCCGATTTCGCAAGGTAAAACAAGCCGTTCGTATTTCCCAACGTTGAAGCCTCTACACCTGTCGTTCCCAGAATGGCCTTTATGCCAGCCCATGCGTCTATTTTTCCATACCCCCAGGTATTGCTTCCCGCCGAACCCGCACTACCTGTGTAGGAATCGTTGATAGCCGTTTGCTGAAAGATGGAACGTACATCCGCAGGCGTCAGAAGAGGGTTAGCCTGTAACCAAGTAGCCAACACTCCCGCCACCAAAGGCGAGGCCATAGATGTACCTTGCTCTATACCATAATAGTAGGTAGCCGCGTTGAACGTTGTCTGCGCAACTCTCAAATTAGAGTAACTCTTGGAATTAGCCACGGCACTCGAATACGAAGAGGTAATCAAAGCCCCAGGCGCCACAACATCTGGCTTCATCCGGCCATCGGCAGTGGGCCCTATGCTCGAAAAATAGGCTATATCCCCAATGCTAAGCGCAGATACGGAATAAGTCTGATTCGAAATATTTTTAAACCTGTTTTTAGTCGAATACGCCCCTACACTGATAATCTTGTTCCCTGTGCCACCTATTTCCCCTACGGTCGAAGCAAAATCGCCGACAGCCCATCCTTCAATCCCAGACGGATTGAACGAGCAATAGCCGTCGTGGCTCCAAGCATCGACGTAACCGCTACTACTGGTGATGAAGACGCACACATACTGGTTAGATGACAGATTTTCGAGTTCCGATTGAATATAAGCATTTGCCTTATTGTTTGCTTGATTCTTTTCCGTGGCCACGCTTATATAGCCCGAGATTGCCTTGGGGTTTGTCGTGCTGCTTGGAATTTCATAATCTATGGAGTCTATTGCATTCGCCTCTATAAATTTAGATTTGTAAATATAGCTTTGAGAAACTGCATCGTAAATGCCAACAGCTATCCGAAAACTCTGATTCACTCCCGACCAAATGTCCGAGACTACAACCTGGCTTGTAGTGTCCACATAGGCAAACAAAGTCTTCAAAGTATCCCCAGACGAAGCGAAAGTCTTCTTTATGTGAATAGGAATATCCCCCTCGTTGCCCGCAGCCCCCACAAGCAACCGCCCAGGGCCTTGAAGCGCATCGCAAGCTTGATCGAAAGTCGAAGAGCCGTCGTGAGGTCCAATATGCAAACCCAGGCTTAAGTTGACGACAGCTGGCTTCGCTACGCTTGTTGCATAATCGTAAACATATTTTATGCCATCCAAAATTCCTACGTCTGAAGAAGGATTATAGCTGACAAAGACCAAGTCCGCTTCGGGTGCAATACCCCTGTAATTATTTTGCTGATCTGCTCCGCCAGCAATCCCTGCAACGTGCGTGCCATGCAATTCAGTTTTATTATCATACGCTGCGCTAAGAATTGCAGCCGAAGTTTTATATTCTGTTCCATAAGCATAGTTTGCCGGCTTTGCGCCAGTCGAGGAGTTCTGGTTCCAAACCCTCTTCACCCTCAAGGTGTCAAGCGTGGAATTATAAAAATTCACATGTCCATATTGAAATCCGTTGTCCACAATTCCAATCACAACCCCCTTGCCTTTGTAAGCTCGGCCAAGCCCCTTTCCAAGAGCAACAGAATCGGCATTCACCGCAGCCCTCGCCTTGTCCATCCGCATCATAACTGGCACACCCATCTCTACGCGTTTAACATTGGCAATCGCATCGAGCCGACCCATGCTATCCGCTGGCACCATCGCTGTAACGATGTTACCAATTTTCGAATTCACGAGGACACCCACAGCAGCCAAGGAATCCAGTTTTTCCCCATCCTCAAGTTTAAGGAATACCTCCACATACGGTTTCTGGGCCATCGTTCTCAATTTCGACAATGACTTTCCGCCTGAGGACGAAACTACGTCCCTCGATGCAGAAAACACCCTTGTATTGGGTGCAAATTTCTTGGATAAATATCCCTGTCCGAATAAAACAACCGATATTATCAGAAACAAAATTAGTAGTGTTTTCTTTTTCATAATCATTCCTCTCAAATACGCATCTATGTTTACAAAACCTTTGATTCCTATTTCCAATCATTTGATACTTTGACGATCTGAATCTAAACTATCAAAAGACAATATCCCACCCCGCATCAAACGCCTCGTTTCTAACCGAAACGCAAGAACCGAAATACAAAGAACAATTTGCGAAGCCATCAAGTTCTCCCAAAATCAGGAAAACCCGATTTTCGAGGATCTCCCCTATATGCTAAAAACACAGCCAAATACGATACTTGACTGTGCTTTCCTATATTATGATCAAGCAAAAGCTTACCTCACCCTCAAATTTTTACCCGGACGCAAGGTTGCCCGTTTTGATATTTTGTTCAAAGCACACAGTTTTTTGACAGTAGTTCCATTTCGTTGAGCGATTTCAGCCAAAGTATCTCCGTTGGACACCCTGTGGGTACGCACCCTTCCGCTTGTATATTTATTGTGAGAACGGGAACTGTATTTTGCATAAAGAATTTCGGAGGAACCTCCAGAACGATTGGGAGAGAAGCTTCTGGTATCTACAATGTAGTAATCGCGGTGGCAAACTTTATTTTCAAAATCGACGATGCGGGTCGGATCTATTGCTCTTCCGAGAAAGCGTGTTTCAAAATGTAGGTGAGGTCCGGTTGAGCGTCCGGTACTACCTCCTAAAGCGATTGGCTGGCCTGATTTAACGTTCTGATCGACATCAACAATAAATCCGGAGAGGTGTCCATAAACTGTCTCCAGTCCGTTGGGATGTCGAATCACGAGGAAATTACCGTATCCGCCCCGCTCATAACTTCTGACCCTAACTTTTCCATCAAATGCAGCATACACGGTGTCTCCCACATTTAGCTTCAAGTCAACTCCCGAGTGCATCCGCCCCCATCTTGGTCCAAAATTGGAGGTGACATATCCCATGGTCGGTATCCTAAACCCATTCAAATTCACGCGGAACGAGTCAGGAAAATTTTCGAGTGATTTATAGCAATGTACAAACTCTTCATTCCAAATGCCGCCATATAGCTTGTCGGAAGGGATCGCATCGGCTTTGTAAGTACGATCCATTTGCGCTTGATCGATCATGAACAAGTCACGCTTGATCTTGATTCCATCAGCATACAAGGCGTCCACATTTCCCGAATGCCGTTGTTTGTATTTGACTCTGGCTTTAGCGTAATTATATTTGTCTTGTTTAACTTTCCCAAACGCAAAGGCGGGAAACAACATCGTAACAATAAAAGAAATCGATACGATTTTCTTTGCCTGTAATGATACGTTTTTGACAGTTACAGAAAGATTATATTTCATCATTAGCGTATAAATTGGGGTGTACCCACAGTTTATAATTAAAAATTTCATTTTCGTTAAAAAACCGAGCTATTTCGGTGGAAGCAGCTTCCCTTGAGTCGGAAGCGTGTACAATGTTTTCTTGTACAGCAATGGAAAAATCTCCCCGGATTGTTCCTGCCGCTGCTTCTCTTCCATTGGTACAACCCACTAAACAACGGACTACATCTACGGCATCAATGCCTTGGAGGCAGAGGACTATGACCGGTATGGACATCATTGAATCCTTGATCCTTTGAAAAAAGGGACGATCAACCAAATGAGCGTAGTGTTCATCCAAAATAGCATTATCCAATTGGATCATTTTCGTCCCGACAATTTGCAACCCTTTTCTCTCAAATCTCGTTATTACGTCACCAATAAGCCCGCGTTGAATGGCTGAAGGTTTAATTATGACAAGGGTTTGTTCCATGTTGATTTAGTCGGGTTATAGAAATAAAAAATGATGTTTCTATTTCGGTATATCTCAAAGATAGGAATTTTTTTTCTAAAGCCGCAACCCCTCATCCTATTTATTCCGTTTTATTAACAATTTTATAGTTTTAACCAACTAACTATATCATTGATTATTTGACACTTAAAACACATATACCTTTTCTATTGACGAACACCACCAACTAACATGAACGTCAAATGCAAAAAAACATCAAAATAGAGATTACTTTTCCCGGAAGATGTGAATTTTTCAAATCCCCACCCTCTCTTTCAAGGCTTTGAAAGCGGATAGAGGCTTTTTTATTCATTTTAACACATACAAAAAAAGTGTTATGATCGTCGTCCTACATCGGATCAACATCTACGTGGACTAAAATTGACTTGGAAATATCTTGCAAATTGAAGTAATCCAAAGTATTGCGCAATTGCTCCCGAACAACTGACGGGGAAGCATTGCATTCCGTCTTAATGATGATCCGGCGGATAAAAAGCGTCTGCACCTTGGCCACGGGTGGCTCGATGGGGCCTAAAACCCTGTTTCCAAAGCTCCTGCGTAGCAACACGGACAGATATTCGGAGGATTCACCCAGCTTGAGCCTGTCTTTCCCCCTCAATATGACGTGAAGTATTCTATAAAAAGGGGGATACTTGAAAGTTTCCCTCTCGGCAATTTCTTTCTTGTAGAACCGGAGATAGTCGTGTTCACACACGGCTTGTATGATCTGGCTGTCGGGATTAGTTGTCTGAAGCACGACGAGTCCTCGCTTGTGTTTTCGTCCGGCTCGTCCGCTCACTTGCTCCAGCATCTGAAATCCGCGCTCATGCGCACGGAAATCGGGCTGATTGAAGAGGCTATCGGCCTGAATGATTCCGACCAGGCTCACCTTATCAAAATCCAATCCTTTGGAAATCATCTGAGTACCTATAAGAATATCCGTCTTACCCTTCGCAAAACCATCGATGATCTGCTCGTAGGATTTCTTGCTGCGCGTGGTGTCCAAATCCATTCGAGCAATCCGTTTGCCCGGAAATAATTCCATGATCTCTTCCTCTACCCGTTCCGTTCCAAATCCGACCACCACCATCGAATCTTTGCTTTGGCAAGAAGGGCAGTCGTGCAGGACTGGGTAGGTGGCCCCACAATAATGGCAGGAGAGCAGGTTGGCATATTTATGATAAGTGAGGCTCACGTCGCAATTGTGGCATTTGGGACTCCACGCACAAGCCTTGCACTCCATGTAAGGCGCAAAGCCCCGGCGGTTGCGGAAAAGCATTACCTGTTCCCCTTTTTCAAACGCCCTTTCCATTTCAGCCAAAAGCTGGGGCGAGAATATAGCCGATTTCATGATTTTTTTGCGGCGCAGCTCTTTGGTATTCACCACTTGTATCAGCGGCATATCCAAGCTTTCGTGCCTTTGGTGAAGTTCCACCAGCCCGTATTTGCCATTCATGGCGTTGAAGTAAGTCTCGATGGCAGGCGTGGCCGTACCCAACAGCACCTTGGCTTGATGGATAGAGGCCAGGACAATGGCCGCATTTCGCCCGTGGTAGCGGGGGGCAGGATCCTGCTGCTTGTAAGAGGCCTCATGTTCTTCGTCCACAATCACCAAACCCAAATTTCGAAAAGGGAGAAAAATTGAAGAGCGGACACCGAGAACGACTTGACAGCCTTTATCCTTGACCATGCTGTTCCAAACTTCGGCCCGTTCGTTGTCTGTAAAGCGAGAATGATAGACGGCCAAACGCTCTCCGAAAACAGCCCTCAAGCGGGTAGTGATCTGCATGGTCAGGGCAATTTCGGGAAGTAAGTAAAGCACTTGCTTGCCCGCTGCCAATTGCTCGGCAATCAATTTGATATAGATTTCTGTTTTCCCGCTGGAAGTGACTCCGTGCAGCAAAGTAATGTTTTTTTCCTGGAATGATTCTTCGATTTGGGCGAGTGCCCGCTGCTGGTGGCCATTCAATTGAACGTCAGCAGACACTTCCGAGCCTTTTCCTTCGAGAGGATACATTTCCTTTTTTTCAAGGAGAAAGATATTTTTCTCCACCAAGCCTTTCAATGCAGCAGCATTTGCTCCCGAAAGCTCCATGAGTTTTTTTGCCGGCATCGAAAATGCCTCCGCCCCCGTCGGCATCTGGCTCAAAAAAGTAGTCAAAGCAGAGAGTTGTTTGGGAGCGCGGCGCAGTTGATCCATCGCCGCATGAAGATCTTCCTCGTTTGCCGTCCGAAGCCTGACAACCGTCTCGCTTTTGGGCGAGAAGTTGCTTCCAAGCTGTTCATCGGCGGCAATCAGCCCTTTTTCGAGAAGCGATCGTATCCCCGGAATGGGGTTCGAAACGCCTGCCTTCCGGGCAATCTCGGCTATATCGTAAATCTTTCCGTCTGAAAGCAAATCGAAAATTTTGGTTTCCGAAGGAGATAGCCTTTCCTCGCAATATGCCTCCTCAATAACGCTCACTCGGGTTGCACTTTCCAGTTTCAACGCAGCAGGAAGTGCAGCCTTGCAAACTTCGCCGAGGTGGCACATATAATATATGCTGATCCAATCCCAGAATTGCAGTTGCGAAGGGAGAATGACGGGCTGTTCGTCGAGGACGGATGTGATCTCTTTTATCCCCGGCTTGGGTTCTTTAGGCTCGTAGCATTCGGCTACGATGGCGGAGTAGAATTTCTTTGCTCCAAATTGAACAATTACACGGCAACCTCTTTCAACCGCCGTTGGCGCCGAATAGGTGAACAGTCCGGCTAAGGGAAGCGGCAGTATAACGTCAATATAAAACATTAGAAATAATAAACAGCAGTTAGGGCCATTCGGTCTGGTTTCTTTTTAAACACTTCCTCAAATTCAGGACTCGTTTCCTTGTAATTGTCGGCCAGGCTGGTGAAATAGGTGACTCCAAGATAAAAATGGTCGCCCAAGTCAACTCCCGCTCCAAAATTGGCTCCCGCCTGAAAAGTTTGCGCCTTGTACGTATTTGCAATATCTTTTTTGAAATTGATGTTACCACCATCCAGATTGAATCGGATGTAGGGTCCGGCAGACAAAACGATGCCAATGCCTCCAACCCCGATGGTGTATTTCAAATCGACGGGCACATCCAGGAAATAAGCTTTTTCGAAGGTGTAATCATCCGTGTTTTTAATATTTTGCTGGGTATATAGCACAGAAACGTTGAGTCCCAAAGGCAGGACGGGAAGACCAGCATCCAAAGACAGCCCGATGTGGTAGCCGGTTCTATTGCTGGCATTGAATAACTTCTTGTCGAGAGTTTGATCCAAAAAATCATAACCACCCCTTACTCCCAAACGCAATGTTTTTTGTCCAAACGAAGGAATCGCGGCAAACAGAGCCAAAACGACAATAAAAAAAGATCTTTTCATGACACTTTATCTTTGATTTTCTAATACACAAAGCTAATTGGTTTTCAGGAGAATCGAAACTATTAAATAAACATTTATTGTCTATTTAATAATTATTCTCACAAATTCTTTTGGCTAGTCAAAAATGCAGTGTATGGTTTTGAGGTTGTAAAATTTGTAGCACGGCTGGGAATCGAACCCAAATCTAAAGTTTAGGAAACTTCTATTCTATCCATTGAACTACCGCGCCATCACTTTTTCGTTGAAAAGCGGTTACAAAATTAGTCTTTTTTCTGAAATAGGCAATCCTATTTCTATCTTCAAGAGGCAATTTTCACCACTTTTCCCAACTTTACGTAGCAAACATAGCCCGCCACACGTGCATATCCCATTTCCCGGATGTGCTGGATGTAGTTTTTGACTTGCGTTTCGTACTTCCGTTCCTCCTTTTCTCCAAACTTGTAATCGATCACAATGGCTTCGCCGCCGTGCAGCATCACACGGTCGGGGCGTACAAAATTGCCGTCGGGCAAAAGAATCTCCACCTCGTTCAAAACCCGGTGGCTGCCTGAGTACCAGCTTTCGACCTCCTCCATCTGGAAAAACGCCTCGATTTCCTGCTCAATCCGATCGCTTTCAGCCGCCGTCAGCTCCCCGTTCTCAACATAGGTTTTCAAGACAAGAGGCAGGTCGGTAGCCGTTTCGATATGGCTAACAATCTCGTGCATCAAGTTTCCCAACTCCCTTTGGCCGTCCTCCGCAAAGAAAAACCGGTTGTTCAGGCGAAGCCTCAGTCGGTTGTCGAAAGGAACGCTCACCAACCTTTCGGTATGCGTTTCTTCCACAGTTTGAATTTCTGGCTTATGCACAGGCTGATAGCCTTCCCCCACCTCGAATACGGCATTCTCGGCATGAAAATAGTCCCCGGCATTCAGCAAACCCTTCTGCTCCGGAGTTGCCTGCACGCAGTTCCAAAGCAAAGCGGCAACGTCTTTCAATTCGTTCTCTTTCTTGGGCTTGGGGGCAAAAGCGTACAATTCTTTTTTTGCACGGGTAAATGCCACATAAAGGACATTGAGGTTGTCGATGTAAGTATGTATTTTTTCATCAAAATAATCATAATCAAAAATAGTGCCTGCCAAATTCCTCGAATAGCGTACCGGAACAGGACTGACCTTGCTAAACGGCTCTTCAAGGGGCTGACACCAAAGGATTTTTTCCTTGCTGTCATCGATCTGCCAACTGCAAAAAGGCAGCACCACCACGCCAAAGCCTAAGCCTTTCGACTTATGCACGGTCATGATCCGAATTGCATCCTGATTGTCTGGCGTAAATACGGTTTCCTTTCCCCCTTTTTCGTCCCACCAGCGGAGGAAGGCATCGGTGTCGGAGGAATGGTTGATGGAAAAGTCCAACACTTTGTCAAGAAATGCCTGGATATAAATATCTTCCTTGAAAGGACCTGTTTGGGAAAAAAGCCCGAATATTTCCTCTACCATTTCGTAAAGAGGCAAGGACGAAATACGATCGATCCGTTCTTTTTCCTCCTCATTGAAATCGGCAGAAGAATGGAGGTGCAACCGCACCGAAGAAGCAATGTCTTGGGGATGGCTTTGCCTGTGGTATTCGTAAACGGCCATCGCCCTCAGATTGTCGTCCAATGGACTTTTGATGTGACGCAACAGGGCAACCGCAGCTTTCACATTGTCGGAATTAGCGATGTAAAGCGCTTCGTTCGAAATAATATCGTATTTATAGGACGATCCGGCATGTTCGCTCCCGTATTGGAGCAAACGACTTGCCACCTCGTAGCCTTCTGCTTTGGTGCGCACCAGTATCGCAATGTCTTTCAACGAATACCCCTTGTCCTGAAGCTCCTCGATAAGTGGCGGGAGTTGCTCCAAAACAAGCTGCTTCCAAGACTTTTCTCCGTCCGTGTCAATGAATTCCACCTTGACATGTCCTTCGTCGCCGACATTCTTTTGCGGCACAGACTGCTCCACGCCGTTGTAGGCATCCAAAATTTTATGCGAAAAGGCTTCTAAATTTTCATGCTGCAAATCAGGAAGGCCACTGTTATACGAATCTTGCAACAAAACCGCACCGCATTTGAACACCGTGTTGTTGAATTCAATCACGTTGCGCGAACTACGCCAGTTCACATCCAACGAGTCATGAAACACTCCTTCACGGCGAAAGTCAATATCCAACTGCTCGTTCAGCAGCTTCCAGTCGGAGTTGCGCCAACGATAGATGCTTTGCTTCACGTCGCCAACAATCAGGTTCATATTCCCCGAAGCCAAGCTGTTCTTCACCAAAGGAAGGAAATTGGCCCATTGCAAGGAAGAAGTATCCTGAAATTCGTCGATCATGTAGTGGTCCACCCGGCTGCCAATCTTCTCATACACAAAGGGAGTATCGGTACCCTCGATGATTTTACTCAACAATTCGGTGGTATCCGAAATCAGCATCATGTTGTTTTCGGTACAATATTCTCTCACCTTGGTATCAATATCCGCAAGTATGCCGAGAGTAAAGTAATAACGGTTGATTTCAACGGCCGACTGATAAATCCGTGTGTCGGCATAATGCTGTACCACTTCCCAGATGCAGGCATTGAGTTCGAGATACACCTCTTCCATCTTTGCCTTGATGTCCGGCGAGGCTTTTTTAGTCGTCCAAGCCTCCAAATTATCGCACAAACCAAGAAATCGGTTTGATGGCGCATCCGTATTGCCGTTCGCCCACTTGAGAAACGAGCCAAGTCCAGAATTTTTTCCATAGCTGAAATCTTCGGGAGTTAAGCCATAGCGGTGCAGGATATTAGCGCCCTTCTCTCCTAACTGCTTGGAACGATTTTCAAACGCAGCAATAATCGCAGAAAGCTCTTTTTTATATTCCGACAGGAGGTTGCGGTCCATCCCCTCCCGGTCAGATTTGCTGACTAAAGTTTTGTAGTTCTCTTTAAAAATTTCTCGTGCAAGCGAATGGATGTTCTTGCGCACTTCCCACCCCTTTCCGTTCTCGATATTTTCTTCCGAAAAGCGGATCAACCATCCCAACAGTTCTTTATTTTCCGGTTTTTCCAAATCGGAAAACATGGTATCGATAGCCTCATCCAGCACTTTATCTTGATCCAGCTCCACGTTGTAGCCGCCGCCCAACCCAATTTCACGGGTAAACGCCCGCATGGTCTGTTGAAAAAACTTATCGATGGTGCTGATAGAAAACGACGAATAATCGTGTAAAACATTCACCAGAATACTTTTGGCTTCCACCCGAACTCGATCCTCATCCACTTTCCGCTCGCTGACCAAGGAACCGAGGTAATCGGACGGTCTTCCAAGGGCCAGATGAGCCAGTTCGGTCACGATACGCGACTTCATCTCGTCCGTAGCCTTGTTGGTGAAAGTCACTGCAAGGATATGCCTATAGGCAGTTGGTGAAGAGAAAAGCAAGCGCAGATACTCCCCCGTCAGACGGTGCGTCTTGCCCGATCCAGCGGATGCTTTCACCACCTTCAGCGAAGGTTCGTCAGATGATCCGCGATTTAGCATAACCTTCTTTCAGTAAGATTTCCAGCACTTTATTTCGCAAATCGCCCTGCACGATAATTTCCCCGTCTTTGGCCGAACCGCCTACACCGCATTTCACCTTAAGCAATTTGCCCAAAGCTTGCAGATCGTCGTCCGTACCAGTGAATCCTGTAATCAAAGTCACAGCCTTCCCTTTGCGGTTGCGCTTGTCGAGCTGGATACGCAAAGGTTGCTTGCCTTTGTCTATGGTGCTTTGTGCCGATTCTTCTTCCTGTTCATAGTGAAAATCGGGATTAGTCGAATATACGACATTGAGACGGTCTTTCCAGTTGGAGGTTTTCATGACAAATCTATTTTTGGAACAAATATAAGCATTCATTTGATATCCTGAGTAAAAATCCAATGTTGACCTTCCCCATTCCTATGTGTGGTTCCGTTGTAAGAGTGATGCCCTGGTTGTAAAACAAGGAATCCCCGGGCTCCATCTGCTGGAACCCGGGGATCTCCCTCTTCTAAAACGGCGGCTACCTACTCTCCCACTGGACGC
>MKRS01000289.1 GCA_001897035.1 Bacteroidales bacterium 45-6 | reverse complement strand
GGATCTTTTTTGACAGCCTTGTCGTACTGGTATTGCACTTCCCTGTCCAGATAATGGCCGAGTGTCTCCAGCAAGACAAAGGTGTCGGCGTAGTCCCTCGGATGTTGCCCCTGCTCCACCATGCTCTCAAACAATTCGTCCACATTGGTCATGTTGAAGTTGCCGGCAAGCGCTAAGTTGCGCGAACGCCAGTTGTTCCTTCTCAGGAAAGGGTGGACATACGAAATCCCATCTTTTCCGGTTGTGCTGTAACGCAAGTGCCCGATGAACAATTCTCCCGCAAACGGCAGATTTTCCTTGGCATAGAACGGGTCGTCCAAGCGTTCTTTCGGCAGGTTGGCAAAATTCTTGTGTACGTTCGCGAATATCTCGGAAATTGCCCCCGAACCGGTAGCCCTTTCCCGAAAGATAAACTCAGAACCAGGCCCGGATTCGATCTTGACCACGGCCAAACCGGCACCTTCCTGACCCCGGTTGTGCTGTTTCTCCATCAGCAGATAGAGTTTGTTCAATCCATATTGCCAAGTGCCATACTTCGCCTTGTAATATTCCAAAGGCTTCAGAAGGCGAATCATCGCGATACCACACTCGTGCTTTAATGCTTCTGTCATACTATAATTAATTTTCCTCTTTGAATTTCGGGAATTTTATTCAACGGTTACCGATTTTGCCAAGTTTCTCGGCATGTCCACATCTCGGTTTTTGGTCACGGCAATGTGATAGGCGAGCAACTGCAAGGGAATACACGACAACAAGGGCGACAAGCATTCCTTTGTTTGGGGAATTTCGATGCAGTGGTCGGCCATCGACTTGATTTCGGTGTCGCCTTCGGTGATGATCGCGATCACACGTCCTTTTCGAGCCTTGATTTCCTGTATATTGCTCACGATCTTGTCATGGATTGCATTCTCGGAAGCGATAGCCACGATAGGCATTTCATTGTCAATCAAAGCAATCGGGCCATGCTTCATTTCTGCCGCAGGATATCCTTCGGCATGAATGTAAGAAATTTCCTTCAGCTTCAAAGCCCCTTCCAATGCTACGGGATAGCTGAATCCTCGTCCCAAATAGATGAAATTGTGGGCATAAGTGAATATGGAAGCCAATTGCTTGATCTCTTCGTTCAACGCCAAGATGCTTTCTATCTTATCCGGAATAAGCAGTAGTTCTTTGAGAATATCTTCATATTCGTCCTGCTTGATGCTTCCCCTTTGGTTTGCCAGAGTGAGGGCAATCATAGTCAAGACCATCACTTGCGCCGTGAAAGCCCTGGTGGAAGCAACCCCAATTTCTGGGCCACAATGGGTGTAGGATCCTGAATCTGTATTTCTTGGGATGGAAGAGCCCACCACGTTGCACACGCCATACACAAATGCTCCGGCCTTGCGCGCCAACTCGACAGCAGCCAAAGTGTCAGCCGTTTCGCCCGATTGGGAAATGGCGATCACGATGTCGGTGTCGTAAATCACAGGGTTGCGGTATCTGAACTCGGAAGAATATTCCACTTCCACCGGAATGCGGCAAAATTCTTCGATCAGGTATTCACCTATCAGGCCTGCGTGCCACGATGTGCCGCAAGCAATAATCAGGATGCGCTTTGCCTCCAGGAATTTCTTTTTGTGATCGATAATCCCCGACAGGATAACATGGGTGCCTTCCTGATTGAGGCGGCCGCTCATACAGTTTTTCAACGTCTCGGGCTGCTCGAATATTTCTTTGAGCATGAAATGAGGGAACC
>MKRS01000288.1 GCA_001897035.1 Bacteroidales bacterium 45-6 | reverse complement strand
GATCGCTTTGCTGTCATTACCTGTTTCGCTCAGGCATTCAGCGTACATCAGCAACACATCGGAGTAGCGCATCAAACGGGTATTGACGTCATCGTCGATGTCTGCTATCTGATAATCAGGACATTCTTTTCTTGTGCCGTAGTGGTCGTTGTCGGACGACAAATGTGCCATCATGTAGTTCCAGTCGGCCACATTTCCGGAAAGCTCTGTATATTTGGCTCCATCAGGACACCACAATGTCATATACCTGCGAGGGTCTCCGGTTTCAAACTCATCGTAAGTCTTCTTATTGGGTGCAATGTTCCACCAGGAGCTACCAGTACCGTCCGGCACACCTATTTCTTGCCATCTCCAAGAGTCTGAATTGTCTCCACCGAGCCAATTGGTGCCGTTGTACATTTGTACTTCGAACACAGATTCTTCGTTGTTTTCAGAATCACCTCCCAATCCATTCGCACGGAAATTATCCATCAGCTTGTATTCCTTGCTGTCGATGACCTCTTTCAAGAACGGAGCCGCTTTTGCAAATTCGGCTGCTTGTCCTTTTTCGAGTATGGGGCGATACATGTAGGCTTTTGCCAAATAGGCCAGTGCTGTCCCTTTCGTGGCGCGTCCCTTGTTGCTTGCATCCGCATAAAGGGCACTACGCACCGGCAAAAGTTCCGAAGCTCGTTTGAAATCGCTAATAATCAAGGCGTATATCTCTCCAGGTTTTGCATTTCCGGGGTAATAGTCCGCTTGTCCGCGCGGGGTGTGGTCTATCAAAGGAATTGTTTCTCCATACAAAGAGCAAAGGTGCATGTAATGAAGTCCTCTTAGAAAATAAGCTTCTCCCAACAATTGGTTTTTGAGAGATTCGGTGATTTCACCCGTGAAGCCACTAATTTTTTCGATAGCCATGTTGGATGCGTAAACCCCCTCAAAGAATCCTTTCCATCCGTTGGTGATGTTACCTTGGCTGGGGGGAGTGTTATACGTGTCGAGATAACTCTCTTCACCCACGCATTTGAAGGTGTGGTCAAAATCATCTCCAGGAAGTATCAGGTAATAGTAGGCAGAGCGTCCATATCCGCCTTCCACTCCGTTGAAGCTTATTAAACATTGGTAGGCCGGTATGACAGCCAGTTTCAGTTGGTCTGCCGTCTTGTAGTAAGTGTCCACCGACAACTGCGAGGGATTGTTCAAATCCATGTCTGGCACACAACTGCTTAAGGTGATGGCAGAGGTGCACATTAGGCATAATTGCAATATTTTTTTCATGTGAATTCAGTTTTTAGATATTAGCTTTAAAACGATAGTTGAGCGCCGAGGAAATATTCTCTGGTGTTGGGGAAGGTAGGATCCCAAGATGTGGAGCCGTCCACACCTCTGGTCAGGTTGGTGCCGCCGGTGTCTTGGTCGCCCACTTCAGGATCGAATCCCGTGTATTTGGTGATTGTCAACAGGTTTTTGCCGCCCACATACACCCTGAGGTTGCTAATGCTAAGCTTGTTGGTTAAGCTTTTGGGAAGGGTGTAGCCTATGGTGAATGCTTTCAGCCTCAAATAAGAACCATTTTCGACGTAGCGGGACGAATTGCGCATATTCTGGTTGGGGTCGCCGATAACAGCTCTCGGAATATCAGTATCCGTGTTTTTCGGATATATGGTGGTCACACCGGAAATAGGGTTCACAAACGTCAAGTCTTCGGCGCGATAGCGGTCAAGTGTGCTCGCAAAGCAATTGTAGTAATGATACA
>MKRS01000287.1 GCA_001897035.1 Bacteroidales bacterium 45-6 | reverse complement strand
GATCCAAATATTATTAGAGGTTTTTTTAGCTATTTCTATCAAAAAAAACATACCATTCTGACAAACAAAGAGTAATGGATTGAAGAAAAATGGCATAGTTGAGATGCAACCGCAACTTCAGGCATGAGAGGCTTACAGAATTTCGATTTTAAACCTTATTTCCGACTTTGGCCTATCTGCGGGGTCGGTGGCAGTTTTTTGAATCTTGTCCAAGACCTCCATCCCCTCCACGACTTCACCAAACACGGTGTATTCGCCATCAAGATGAGGCGTGCCGCCCACTGTCCTGTAAGCATCGCGCTGCTCTTTGGTCAATAGGGCTTTCTCTTTCAGCGAATCCGCCTCCTTTTCGGCTTGCTCGACGAGAGAATCTCGGAGCGCACTCAATTGGGAACGATTCCCTGAGCGATAGAGTTCTTTGACCTTTTCCCTGTTTTCGGTTTGTAGGCGGACAAGGATACTTTGGAGCAACTTCTCGTACCTTTGCTTTTCAATCATGTCCAGGCCAGGACCATTGAATAGTTTTCCTGTGACAATGTAAAACTGAGTGGATGACGAAGCCTTCGTGGGATTCACCTCATCGGCCTCGCGGGCTGCCGCTAAAACCCCTTTTTTGTGAAAATGAGTCGGATAAACAAATTCCGGCTCAACACGATAGTCATACCTCGTTGCAAATTCTTTTGCCTTGAGCGAATCCTTCATGGTGGAAGGGTCCCCACCCTGAATCATGAAATCCCGGATGACCCGGTGAAACAACACTCCGTCGTATGCGCCGTCTTTGATCGCTCTTAGAAAATTGTCGCGGTGCAAGGGCGTATCATTGTACAGCCTAACCTTCATTTTGCCATAACCGGTGTCAATCGAAACATAAACTTCTTTTTCAGGGGCTGCATTCAAATTTGTCATAATCGATAATAATAGTGTGAAAATTAATAATACTGATAAGCGAACTGTATCCATAGACCTAATTAGCATTAACTGCAACGTTTGAATTCGAACAAAAAACAAACTTACACAAAATGCGCGACTTCCAGACAAACGGGAAAGCATAAAAAAGGGAAAACGGATGAATTTTTATTCACGATATTGTGATAATAAATTCACACAAAAGAAAATAGCATAAGCGGGTCAAAAAAATCGGAAAGCCCAAAAGAAAAGATAAAATTATAAATATCAATGACTTACACAATATCAGTAAAAAAAATATGTTAAATTGAATTTTATTGTAACTTTTTGACATCATAAACGCTATATTTGCGATATATAGGTATAAAGATCAAGTTTAAATCATTCAAATGTTTAGTAAAAAAAGACATTTAGTGATATTGTGCTAACCAAACGACGAATAAGAATTATGTATGATCTATTAGTAAAACAAAGAGATACCGTCAACAAATGGATGGATCGATTTGGGGTAAGATTCGGTATTTACAAAAACGGCACTTTCAAAGAACAACTCTTCCCGTTTGACCCAATACCGAGAATCATATCCAATTCCGATTGGACAGAGCTCGACCAAGGGTTGCGACAACGAGTAAAGGCATTAAACTTGTTCTTGTACGACATTTATCACGAAAAAAACATTGTGAGGGATGGTGTGATCCCTCCCGAATTCATCTATTCCTCGTCGGGCTACCTGCCCCAGTGCGAAGGAATCACTCCTGCTAAAAATATATATTCCCATATTTCAGGAATTGACCTGGTGCAAGCCAAGGACGGCACATGGTATGTGCTGGAAGACAAC
>MKRS01000286.1 GCA_001897035.1 Bacteroidales bacterium 45-6 | reverse complement strand
AAGCCACAGCAAAATAGAGCCATTAGTCGCCGATTATGTTGAAATGGCAATACAACTGGTGCAGGAAGAAGGCGGAAACGATCCTCGAAATCAGCTGCTTCTGGCTTACGCCTTTCTACATGCAGCCCATGCGGCAAACAAAAGTGACTGGAAGCAATTGGCACAAGATTTGTTAGAAGAGACGATTGATAATCAGCTGGAATTTAGCCCCAAATATGCCAATACAAAAGAATTTATCCAAATCATGCACTTGTGTAGCCGCATTCACCAATACATTCCGGAAGGCAAATGTCAGAATCATGTTGAATTATTGCTTAATGAAATGTTGACTCCGGATGCCTTCGCCAAACTTCTACAGGAATTAATTTCGAATGGAAAATTTGGGATTGAGGACGGAATTGCCGGAATAGGATTGGTCATGGTGGCAAGCATTGCCGAGTTTGAACCGAGCTGGGACGAAGCCTTCTTCGCCTTCTAAGAATAAAACAAAGAACAAACAAGACCACCCTTCTTTACCCAAAGAAACCCTATTTTTTCATCCAACTGGACACAAAAAAAGCCTGTAAGAAAATAACTTGCAAGCTTTTGTGCTATATCCGTCTATTTTGTCCAGACCTTCCAGCGGACAGGAAGAAGGCAAGCAAGGTCGAAGTAAAGGTGATAAGAAACTCGTCATAGTCGCTTTGGAAATTGTTCCAAGTGGAGTTGGACGCGCTTATGCACAATGTATCGACGATGCTTCTGCTAATTCATTCAAACCTTTCTTTGAAACTTATATTGGCAAAGAAGCTACAATCATAACAGACGAATGGAGAGGATATGTTCCATTAAAAAAGGATTATCCTAATCTTCAACAAATTAAATCTGAGAATGGAAAGAGCTTTCAAGACATACATATTCACATCATGAATCTCAAAGGTTGGCTCAGGGGAATTCATCACCATTGCAGCAAAGAAAGACTTCAAGGGTATCTTGATGAGTACCACTTTAGGTACAATAGACGCTCAAATATGGGGACAATCTTTGATTTACTCATAAGAAAGATGATTAAAAAAAAACCTATACGTTTATAATCAATATATTAAACAGGGCGGCCTAAGCGCCTATACCAATAAGATTATTCTATAAACCTCATGCATTTCTTCTTCAATATCTGAAACGCTCATCCCATTGGCATAAAAAGAAATGATTAGCTTCTCGATGGATAACCCACGGCTTTGATGCTTGTGTCTGCACATCCCTATGGCACTGGTATTTTACGAGTTTCCCCATTCACCCGAAGTAAGTAAACTCCTGAATTAACGGGATAAATAAACCTTCCTGTTATAGTTTCTTTATGAAGCAATTGTCCGGTTATAGTGTATAGTTCAATATGCGCTGCACTTTGAGCATTCACAACAAGTTGATTCTTTAAGCCATAAGCTGATTTAAATACACCTGTCGATTGAGGAATTATCACTTGTGAAGTAACCGGATATGTTGATATATTGTATTGTGAAGGGTCCGTTCCATTAGCCCAACCTATAACTGATATACAATTGTAAGCTTTGTTATATGTAATAAAATTATTTGATTGAATCTGTAATACCGCGTCATAAGTTGCAAAACCTCCCCAGTCTCCCATTCCATCTGTTGAATAACGCTTCAGACAAATTTGTGGCCAGCTACCAGCCGGAATAGTCAATTTATACATTCCGGTCGAACTATTAAGTATAAAGGGAACTTTTACTTCAGTAGCTCCATTTTTGAATATAGCTCCGAATGTTGCATTATTAGAAAGCCATTGAGAACTTGGAATCAAATAGAATTGGTCAGTTGTGTAGGTTGTAGTATCATTAGTTGTATCAGTTACAAAATTAAATACAAAATTTCTCTTTATTAATGAATCTTTTTCTGCTTGAGAAAGGGCTCCACCAGCGTAAGCAGTTGCCAACAGCAATGATATTTTTGGTTTTTCCATATTGGTATCGTAATAGAGTCCAAAACGATTTTCCGGTATTGCATTCTGAGCTTGATCGTAAACTTCGTAAAAATAAACTGACTCAACATTTGCTACTGTCTGATTTACAATCTCATTTAAATGTTTATACAAGCTTTTGTATCCGGTTTCGGTCAAAGGTTGTCCTGCCTGATTTTCATAATTAGTTCCGGGTGAGTATGATGCACCAGAAGTAATTTCGCCGCTATTAAATTCATTTATATGAATCGGTTTATTAAATTTTGAAAGCTGTCCTAATGGGCCACCGATCCCAAACCACGGATCCTGATCAAGTGCAGCGTGTCTTTCCCACGGATAAATATGATAACCAATAATATCGAAAAGTACACCCTGTTGTTGCATATAAGTTATGAAACCAAAATCTCTTGATACTGTACCAAGTATAATACGAATTGGGAGATTATACTGTTTCCGAACATCATTTATAGCTTTCGACATACCACGCAAAGCAGCAGCCTGTAATCGTCCTGCAGGAGTATTGTAATCAGAAGCATTTTGTCCTGTCGCTCCAGACAAAATTATATCCGGATACAAGGGCACTTCATTTTGAAGTTCGTATTCCAAAACTAAACCTTTTGTACTTATAATTCCCGGCTTTATTTGATTATATACATATTGTGCTACTTCTGCAGTATCTGCTGTGTAATCTTGCGACCGAGGTTGTCCTCTCGAAAACGAAGAATGAACAACTACCTGAATTTTAATATTTTGGGATTGCATGATATTAGCAGCATTTAAAAAACTAGATAAATAAACAGGATCATGCCCCCACAAATCCATTCTTACAAATTTCAAGTTTCTCTCAATTAATTTATTGGCAACATTTTGCGGGTCATTTCCTCCTTTATGTATATTAACTCCCCATTTTATTGAATTAGACACTGATTTCACAGAAAGTGTTTGTCCATTTTCAGCAGATACACTTATAGTAATGCCTAAAAGCAACGTAGCTAATAATTGGATTATTTTTCTCATACTGTTTTACTGTCGGTTATTTATTTTTGATTAATTATTATGTAATGAAATTTAAGTTAAAGATTTAGTTTCCAATTGGATATATTTTCATCACATAACCTCCTCCGGGAGCCATACTTATTTTCAACTTTCTTTCCTTGCCTATTTGAATAATTTCTTTTTTATAATCGCTTGCCTTTTTATCCGCATTCAAACCATCTTTAAATACCTCAGCAGCATAATTACCTGTTTGTAAAAAAGATAAATCTACTTCTAATGTTCGGGCATCCCAATTTGTCATTGCACCAAGATACCAGTTCTCTGCTTTCTGACGTGCCA
This sequence comes from Bacteroidales bacterium 45-6, assembly GCA_001897035.1. Taxonomy (GTDB): domain Bacteria; phylum Bacteroidota; class Bacteroidia; order Bacteroidales; family Dysgonomonadaceae; genus UBA1309. The sequence goes on along the minus strand of MKRS01000286.1, from coordinate 8,118 downwards.
TTACAATATACTCTCCGAGCTTACCATCAACTGCAACAGTATTATCCCAAACAGTTGGTACAGAAGTAATGAAATCTGTACATTCCTGTTCTTTTTCATAACTTGTAGGACTATCGCACAGCATATTCAGGGGAGACTCAAATATGACGTAGGTAGCCAATTGCCGACAGCGTGTTCCTTGACTCATAGGTTCACTAAATACCGACCTGAAATTATCTTTTGTCGAGTTTCTCATGGCTCCCTGGGTATAATCCATCGGTCCGGCAATCTGACGAATAAATGGAATAGTAACATCGTATTTTACCTGATCAACAGTCGTTGGAAATTTTAATTGTTCTAAACCATGAACTGCTTCAAAGTTTATCACATTCGGATAAGTTCGATTTAGTCCGGTTGGTTTATAAGTTCCGTGAAAATCGATAAGTAGTTTGTACTTAGCAGCTATTTCCGCAACACGGGTGTGAAATTCAACCATCGGCTGATCATCTCGATCCATAAAATCTATTTTAAAACCTTTAATTCCCAGTTCAGAGTAATGTTTGCACACACCTTCTATGTTCTTATTGAAACTAATATACCCAGCCCATAAAATTAGCCCAACATTTCTTTCTTTAGCATAAGCTATTAAATCTTTCAAATCAATTTCCGGTACAACTTGAAACAAATCATTAGGACCTCTTACCGACCAACCATCGTCAAGAATGACATATTCAATTTTATTGCGAGATGCAAAATCTATATAATACTTATATGTTTCATTATTGACACCTGTTTTAAAATCTACTCCGGATAAGTTCAAATCATTCCACCAGTCCCATGCAACTTTTCCCGGCTTAATCCAACTGACATCATTAACTTTAGAGGATGAAGCTAATTTATACACCATGTCATTATCGGCTAATTCTTTATCATTTTGTGCCACAATAATTATCCTCCACGGAAAAGCTGATTTCGCATTAGATTCCGCTATATGGTTTTTACGCTCCCCAACCTTCATTTGCACAATGTTATATTTGCTTTGAGCTTCTTTTAATGGGTAAGGTGCAAATCTCCCTTTTAATGTTACGGATTGATAAGGGTTATATAAAAACATTCCCGGATAATTATTAAGGTCGGATTCCGCTATTGCAATTTTTTTACTGTTATTTCTGCTTACAACAATCGGAGAAAAAGCCAACCTCGCTTTATCCCATTGATTTAAAGTTATATCAGAATATACATTTTCGAAACTGTTGAAAAATTGTTCTTCATAGGTACTGGCGTTATTTCTAACATAAGGTACAAAAGCATTACTATTATAACCGAGATTGAATTCGGCTTCTTCATCTATAACCAAAAAATCTTTTTTCTCAGTAGAGATAAACCTGTAAGCCGTACCTTCATTATAAGCCCTGAAAACTAATTCGAAGTTTTCCTTAAATATCAATCGAAGTTCATTATAATTGTCTGTTATTTGAGCACGTTTATAAAATGGAGACTGTATTATATTATTGACATAAGTTCTTTTTGTTCCCTTTATTGTTGGTTTAAATCCAAACATTTCATTCTCAAGTTTCATTGAAATAAACGAAGGAAAAATGACTGTATCGGCCTCAGATTGTATAGTATAACTTACTCTGTTTCCAATTGAAATTTCAACTCTCAGTTTTTCATCCGGAGAGGTCAGACTGTATTTTTTTTGTGCATTAGCTGAGAAAATGGAAATTGTAAGCACTATAAATATAAATGTCTTTTTCATACTTTATTTAAAATTCAATAATTAATTAGCTTGGTACGTCATTTCGAAAACAAGATTTCCTCCATTCATAATATCAGAATGATGTATTCTGATATTATTTATTTTTTTACCGTTAAATGTAACTGACTTCACGTATTTATTTTTTTTATTCAGGTTCTTTGCCGTCATTATAAACACTTTATTGTTTGGGAGTTTTATAGCTGCTTTACGAACCTGAGGGGCACCCAAAATATACTCTCCTCCTACCGGATTTACCGGATAAAAACCCATAGCAGAAAAAATATACCAGGCCGACATTTGGCCACAGTCATCATTCCCACACAAACCGTTTGTGGTAGGCAAATAGAAACGATCAAAAATTTGCCTTATCAACCCCTGTGTTTTATACGATTCTCGAACATAATTATACAGATATGCAACATGATGACTCGGTTCGTTGCCGTGGGCGTATTGTCCGATTAATCCGGTCACATCAAGTACTTTTTTGGTTTCTGATGATTGTAAATAAAACAAGGAATCTAATTTATTTTTAAAATAAGTTTTACCACCCGTTAGATTTATTAAACCTTCAATATCGTGCTGCACATGAAAAGTATATTGCCATGCGTTGCCTTCGGTATAATCTCCACCGTGAGAACTGTCGTGAGAGAGTGAGAATGAATTGAATGGGGTGCGCCAATTGCCTTTTGAGTCTTTTCCTCGCATCATACCAGATTGATTATCAAATAAATTCCTATAATATCCAGCCCGTTTCATAAAGAAATCGTAATCTTCTTTTTTGCCCAGTTTTTGAGCCATAAGTCCCGCACAATAATCATCATAAACGCTTTCCAGAGTTCTGGAAACAGATTCATTTTTGATAATATCGAATGGATAATATCCAAACTTGTCATACACATCCCAGTCAGATTTTTGATGATTTGTTGTCAGGGAGGTTTTAATCGCTGTAAATAATTTCTCGCCATCCACAGAGATAAGTCCTTTTAAATAAGCATCTACCACAACAGGCACCGCATGATTTCCTATCATGCAATAGTTTTCTTTCCCCCAAAGTGTCCATATTGGAAGAAATCCCTGAATGTCGGCATGAGCAAGCATGCTGTTTACAAAATCATCTACTTTATTGGGAGCAATAAGAGTGTATAAAGGATGAGCTGCCCGGTAAGTGTCCCAGAGAGAAAATGTTGAATAATAATTTCCGGTTACAGACGTGAACACACTATCGTTCGCACCACGATATTTCCCATCTACATCAGCTATATTATTGGGTTGCATAAACAAATGGTACATAGATGTATAAAAATTTATCTTTTGGTCATTAGTCCCATTAATATCAACGCTGGACAATAAATCATTCCAATTCCTATTAGCAGCAGACCTCACCGAGTCAAAATCCCAATTCGGATTTTCTTTTTCCAAAGATTTCATAGCACCTTCAATGCTGACAGTTGAAATAGCTACTTTTGCTTGCACCGATTTTGTTCTGTCCAACTCAAACTCTAATACGAAACGTTTTGCTTTTTCTCCTTCTAATGGAGTTATCGTCTTTTTGACTTTATATGGAGTATCAAATTTAATTACATAAAAGACATTACGGTTTACCCAGCCTCTGGAGCGATTATAACCAACGATTGTCTTATTATCCGGCATTTCTACCTTAGCATCTGTCATTCTGTACTGCAAATCTTTCTTCGAATTCACCAATCCATTTTGCAAATCAATCAACATATAGGCTTCACCAGATTGATTGTAGGTATATTTATGAAATGCGGTATGTCCGGTTGCAGTTAGTTCCACATCGATATTCAAATCCGAAAGATTTACAAAATAATAACCCGGTTTTGCAATCTGGGTTTTCCGGTTATATCGGCAGGAAAATGTTTCATCGGGAAGTTTATCGTTAAATGGCAATATGCGAATATCTCCTAAATCAGGGACACCAGTCCCATTTAGATGGGTCTGCGAAAAACCAATTATTTGATCGTCATCGTAATTAAAACCAGAGCAATAACGCCATGAACCATTGCCACTTTCAGGGCTCACTTGTATCAATCCAAAAGGAACACAAGCCCCCGGAAAGGTATGTCCATTATCGGCATTTCCAATAAATGGATTGACATATTGCGCATAGTTAGTTGCCTTTTTACTGCAAATAGCCGGCACCCCTGCACAACTTAACGCAAGCAGCAAGAACATAATTCGAAAATACTTCATATATTTTTCTTATTTTAAAAAAGTATTAATATTACAATAATTCGAACTCGGCTTTCTTTACGCTCTCAGAATCTGAGCCTATAAATAACTGAAATTTACCTGGTTCCGAGAAATATTGCTTATTATTGTTCCAAAAACGAAGGTCTTCCTCTTTTATCTCGAATTTCACTTCTTTTTCTTCTCCCGGTGTCAATTCCACTTTTTGGAAATGTTTTAATTCTTTTACGGGACGTGTGCTGGAAGCAACCAAATCTCTGATATAAAGTTGAATTGTTTCTACACCTTTATACTTACCCGTATTCTTTACCTTCACAGTTGCATGCAGGATTCCGTCATAAGTTAATTGGGGCGCTTCTAATTTTATTTCTGAATACTCAAACGTGGTATAAGACAAGCCATAACCAAAGGGAAATAATGGCTGGTTGGAATTATCAATATAACGTGTAACGAAGAATTTTTCACCTCCTCCTTCTGGACGTCCTGTGTTTTTATGATTATAGAAAATCGGCACTTGTCCCACCGAACGTGGGAATGAGACCGTAAGTTTTCCTTGAGGATTAAACCTCCCGAATAAAACATCTGCTAATGCATTACCAGCCTCATTACCAGGAAACCAGGCTTCCAATATTGCATCCACATTATCTGCTTCCCATGGAATAGATAGAGGACGTCCGTTAAATAAAATCAGAACAATTGGTCTGTTGAGTTTTTTGAGTTCTTTCAGCAACTCTTTCTGAATGCCGGGCAAAGAAATGTCGCTCCTTGAAGACGCTTCGCCACTCAGTTCTTTAGATTCTCCCATTGCAACCAGAATAACATCGCTTTTTGATGCGACTTTTATTGCGGCTGCAAATCCGGAACGATCATCTCCTTGTACATCACATCCTTTTTCGTATTTTATTTTTGTTGTGCTTCCAATTTGTGTCGTTAAGGCCTCCAAAAGAGTTATCATATCTTTAGAATCGCAACTTTTCGACCAGCTCCCTGACATATCTTTTTTTGAGTCGGCTAAAGGCCCGATGACCGCAATTGATTTCAAGTTTTCGGACAAAGGCAGTACCTGATTCTTGTTTTTTAATAATACCATGGACTTACAAGCTGCTTCGCGAGCCAATTTAAGGTATTCCTTTTTTAAAATAATAGTATCTTCCCGTTGCTGATTGCAATAACGATAAGGATTATCCATGACCCCTGTGAGATATTTCATTCTCAAGACCTTTCTAACAGAGTTCTCTATATTTTCTAAACTTACTCGTCCTTCTGAAGTCAATTCCTTCAAATGACTGATATAAGCAGACGATTCCATATCCACATCAAGTCCTGCATTGAAAGATTTCATCGCTGCATCTTTTCTGTCTTTTGCATATCCGTGCGTAGCTGTTTCTCGTATGGAACCCCAATCCGAGACAACAAAACCATCAAATTTCCATTCGTTTCGCAAAATATCAGTCATCAAATAAGAGGAAGCAGAAGTAGGAATACCATTTAACTCATGATAACCAGCCATCAGCGTACTTACACCACTTTCAACGGCAGCTTTAAATGGTGGCAAATAGATATTACGTAAAGTAGCATCGCTTATATCTGCAGTATTATAGTCACGACCATCAATTGTAGCTCCGTAAGCAGCAAAATGTTTGGCACATGCCATTACTGAACCCATTTCTTTCAAATCGGCACCTTGATAGCCTTCAACTTTGGCTTTGGTAATAAGGGATACTAAATAAGGGTCTTCGCCTCCACCTTCCATAATGCGCCCCCATCTGGCATCATGACAAACATCTACCATGGGTGCAAACGTCCAATGAATGCCCATGGCGGAAGCTTCGTCTGCCGAAGCTTTCGCTGTACGTTTCATCAAATCTAAATCCCAACTAGCTGATTCGCCAAGCGGTATAGGAAAAATAGTCCGGTAGCCGTGTACAACGTCAAAACCTATCAAAAGAGGTATTTTCAACCGCGATTCTTCTACAGCGATACGCTGTATTTCACGAGTTCGCTTTGCTCCTACAATATTAAACACCATGCCTACATGTCCTCTCCGTATCTCATCTTCGTCATTTTCCCGCATGGTAATGGGGCCTGTCGGATTCATCCTTCCCGCATACAGATTTAATTGACCAATTTTTTCATCCACCGTCATAAGACGGAGAATTGAATCTATTTTTTGATCAATATTTCTCTGTTGTGCTGCTACGTGAATACAAAAAGAAGAGATTAAAAGTGCAGCTAAAATTCGAGTCTGTTTCATATCTATATTTTACCAGTTATCAGTTCTAAATGGAGCTACGGGCAATCCGTAACGATCGAATAGGGAAGCTTTTGAATAATTGTGAAAAGCATAACGGACAGCCACCGGCTTCGTTAACTTGTCACTCCAGACAGTAAGTTGCTTGTTTTTTAAATCAATTATTGCTTGGGCAGGGTAGAAAGTTTTATCCTCGCCCGCGATTTCAAAAGATTCAAGAGCCTGATTAATAGGATACGGGTACACTTTACCATTAATATTTTCAAACTCAATATAAGCTTTGCCATCTTTCATTTCCATTGATTTATATATAAGTGTTTGATATCCGATATTACTTATCCCATAATCCTTGGCAAGAACCCAATATGCAAGTCGCTTACCTACATCTTCTTTATCAGCAGGGTGGATAAAATCACGACTCCCAATATCTATAGTTGATACCATCCCGGAATTAGGTATCACTTTTATAAGCTTTTGTTGCATTTCGCGAAAATATGCCGCGGACAAGCCCTCAGCATTGTCATAAGCATAGGGTGCAATTTCAACAGAATAAAAAGAGAAATCCACTCCCCACCGATTACGATAATCTTTCACAAGCGCGGGTAGCATTTTGGAGTAATCTTCAACATTATGTCTATTGCTTTCACCCTGATACCAAAGCATTCCTTTAATTTTGAAATTTGTCAAAGGTGCTACTTTTGAGTTGAAAAGTACGCAAGGTTGTTGTTGAATGGGTTTGGAAATTTCTTTATCGTCGTGAAGATGAGAAAGGTTCAGATTGAAAGATTTAGCTACTTCCTCACTCAGCCAGGATTCTACTGTTGATCCACCCCACGATGACACAACAATTCCAATAGGAATATTTAGCGTCTTTTGAAGGTGTTTCGCGAAATAATATGCAGTAGCACTAACCGAAGCAACATTTTTGGGATTATTCAAAAGCCATTGCCCTTTACAATCTTCCTGAGGTTTTTTACTGTATTGCCGGGACCAACCATTTTCATCAAAATCGGTGGAGAATATCCTGAGAGGTATTGACTCATTCGCACTTGCAATTACTTCACTCGATCCTGATATCGGTTCAAATTCAAATCCTTTCATGGGCATTTCCATATTGGATTGACCGGAACAAAACCAGACTTCACCAATCAAAATATTTTTTAATATCAATTCTTCTCCATCAGTAATCTTTATGCTGTATGATCCTCCTGCAACAGGAGTTGCGATATTAATTAACCATTTTCCTGCCGAATCACTCTTTGTTGAATACGTTTCCTTAGTCCATGAAGGAGAAACTTTCACTTTTCTATTTATACTCGCTTGGCCCCACATTTTCACGTCGGATTGTTGTTGTAAAATCATATTATCGCCCAATATATTTGGCAATGTAATTTTAGCTTGCATCAACAACGGCAATGCGGCTAAACAAAATAATAAGGTTGTTTTTTTCATGTGTATTTCCTTTTACAAATCAAATTTGATAATATGATAACCAAAAGAATTTATTTCATCTTTAAAATTCCGCTGTGTTCTGTTTTTCGATCCGAGCAGGGATTCGTCGACAATCAGATTGAACTTTATTGTTTTAGCCCGATCATTGAGCAAAACAATAAAGAGAGTTTGAGAATCTTCACTCAAAGCAGTAATATAGTCTATATTAAGGTTATCAATAGTAATTAAACCCTTACGAAGAATTAAATTTGCTTTTTGCCCATCTACAGTTCCCGAAGCAAATCCCGTGGCTTTGTGCGTTCCCACTTTTGGTGTCATAAATCCACGTGGAAAAACGACTCTGCTGTTCGAGCGCAACTCTGCTTCGGCTAACAGATAATCATAAATCCAACCAATTTGCCACCATGCATGATGAGGAAAAAGTCCTGAACCAAAATCGAAGCGATTCCAGTAATAAGATGCAACT
>MKRS01000285.1 GCA_001897035.1 Bacteroidales bacterium 45-6 | reverse complement strand
GCTGGGGCGAATACATCAATTCAGTGAGGGTTTGTTGCTTGATATTTCCCAGCTTGTATTTCGGATACACAAAGTGGTCGCAGCTATACACATCGCCGTTGAACTCCATCACCCCCGCATGGCCACAAGTCTTGGCAAAGATGCACAGTGCGGGTTGCTCCCCCACCCAATTGGCAAGGGCGGAATCGAAATACTGGATGAAAAACTTGCCCACGTCCTGCTTCACCCACTCATCAAAGATGGCGATCAGGAACTTGCCCCATTTATCGGCAGGCACATTCCACGATGCAAGTTCCCCGTCCACTTTCTCCACAACAGGCGAAAACTGAATGTAGCGGCAGTCGATTTCCTTAAAGAAATTATAGAACTCAAGCGGATAATCCACGTTGTAGTCGTTAACCACACCCATCACATTGAAATCCACCCCGTGTTTTTTCAACAGGGCAATTCCTTTCATGACGTTGTGGAAGGAGGGACGGTCATCCTTGGTTCGTCTGTATTTATCGTGCAGATGCTGCGGCCCGTCAACAGATATTCCAACAAGGAAATTGTTTTCCTTAAAGAATTTGCACCAGGTGTCGTTGAGCAAGGTGCCGTTGGTCTGGATGCAATTGTCCACCTGCCTTCCGCGGGCATATTTGCGTTGGAGTTCCAATGCCTTTTTATAGAAATTGATGTTGCGCATCAGGGTTTCCCCTCCGTGCCAGGTGAACAACACCTGCTGCATGGTCTGCGAGTTCATATACTGCTCGATGAACTCTTCGAGAATTTCGTCGCTCATCACAAAGCTCTTCCCTTCGGGGTAGAGTTCCTTCTTTTCCAGATAATAGCAATACTTGCAACGGAGGTTGCATATCGCCCCAATCGGCTTCAACATCAGGTAGAGCGGACTGGCAAAAGGGGTGGCGATATGATTGTATGGAGTTGGATTCATGCTTTATAAAATATTTACCTCCCGCCTTTCAGGAAAAAGCGGGAGGCGATTTGCTAGAAATTATACTTGATTGTGATACCAAAAGTACGTGGATCACCCAACACACCGGCATATTGCCCGGAGTTGCCTGCTCCAGGCAAAAGCTGTTCGAAGTAATCGCGGTCGAAGATGTTGCGTGCCCAGAAATAGACAGAAGTTTTTTCCGAACTGCGGAATCCAATCCTTCCATTGAACAAGGCATATCCGGGCACAATCAAGTATTTGGAAGGAGAAGGGTTGGAGGAAAATGTGGAGCGAGTGTAAGCATCCAAGGCGATGAAAAAGTCTCCTTTCTGACTAAAAAGCTTGCTTGCCGTGCTGTATTCCCCGCTCGTGGAAGCTGCCCATTTCGAAAGTCCGGGAAGCTCTCCTCCAGAAATATCCTTGAAAGCCACTTGCACCCCGTTTTCTGTTTTACCGGTTTCTTCCAGCGGTAGCGGCGCGTTGGTGAATTTCACGTAACGGCCATCGGTGTAGGCCACAGATGCGTTGAACTGAAAATGCTTGTTGGCACGAATATCTCCCTCGATTTCCACACCACGAACACGCACCTTTTCGGCATTCGCCAAATAACCCCGGTTGACACCCAGTTCAGGAGATTGAACCTGAGTCTGATAGTCCTTGATGTCGGTGTTGTATGCCGTGACGTTTAGCGTAGAAAACTTGGTAGGCGATGTTTTCACAGCCAGCTCGAAGTGATGCACTCGCTCCGGCTTGATTTCTGCCAAATCTGTTCGCGGACTTCCGTCAGAGGCGGAAGGCAACCCGCCCAAATTCAGCCCCACAGGCTTGTAACCGGTAGAATAAGTGACGAAAGCGTTGATGTTCTTTTTCAGTTTATAGCTTGCCGTCAATTGCCCCGAGAAGTTAGTATTGTCTGTGTTCACATTGAAGGTCTGGTTGGTATAGACCGCAGCCTTGAGCTTGAGCAGTGCGGCATCTGTGGTCTGCAAACCACCGTAGGTCTGGCGGTCAAAGTCCACTTTCTTCTTGTCGTAATTAGCCCTTAGGCCGGGAAGTATGTGCAGCCTTTTCGTTACCGCCCAGTCAGCCTGGCCAAACACCGCCCCACTGAATGTATTCAACTTGGATGTGGTGTGTATGCCGAAGCCATCGAACAGACCCGGTGTCTTCCACAACGAACTGGTGGAATTTTGCGAAAAGCGCCAGGTGTCCACGCCCGACTCTTCCGTGTGGTAAGGATCCGATTTCAGATTCTGAGCAAAGGCAAAAACCCCGAACACGGCACTCACTTTCTTGGAAAAACTTCCTGCCCAGCGAACCTCTTGCGACCATTGCTGGTGCTTGGAAGGAGCTTGCGACAGAGCCAAAGCTTGCAAGCCAGTGAAATCACGGTCGTTTGACGGATTCCAGTTCCAATAGCGCCAAGCGGTGGTGGAAGTGAGCCGACCATTGCCCAAATCGGTCTCTATATTCAACGAAATGCCTCCCAAATCCTGAAACGAACGTGCCGGGGTATCCTGGTCGATGATCCGGTCGAAAGTGTTGGTGCTTGGCAAGGTATATTTCAAGTCAGCAATGATCTGGTTGAACTGGCGGTAATCGGCACGTAGTGTAGGAGCAGTGCCAGCATACACCTGCGCATAGCCATTCGGGCGCTGACGGGTGGCATCTGCCGCCAAAATGATTTCAGTTTTTTCAGAAGGAGCAAATAGCAATTGCAACCTTCCTCCAAGGTTGTTGAGGTCGTTCACATACGCTTGGGTCTTGGTGTTATATACTGTCCCATCGCGCTGTGTTCCCGAAAAGGAAAAACGGGCAGCCAAGTTCTTGGCAAGCGGCCCGGTGATGGACGACTTGGCCTGGATGTAGCCATAATTGCCGTAACTCAGCTCTACGTTGGCACTGTGCGTAAAGCTTGGCTTGCGGGTAGTGACGTTAAAAGCTCCCGCCGTTGTATTTTTGCCAAACAATGTTCCTTGCGGACCGCGCAACACTTCTATCCGCTCCACATCGATGAAATCAAGGGTGGCGGCTGCCGTTCGGGCATAATACACGCCGTCCACATAAAAGCCCACACCGGGATCGATCCCATCATTCGTCAGTCCAAATGTGGTTCCCTGTCCACGGATACTCAGGCCTGTATTACGGGGGTTAGATGAATAGAGCTGCACCGTGGGCACCAATTCCTTGAGCCGGTTCACATTGAAGGCTCCTGCCTCGGCAGCTTTCGTTCCCGTCACCACCGACACTGGGATGGGGCTTTCCTGAACGATTTCCTTGCGGCGACGCGAAGTCACCACCACTTGGTTCAAGATATTGTAGTCGGGACGAAGCTCAAGCAAAAGTTGATCGACCGTGTTTTCGATAATATATTCTTGAGACTGGTATCCTGTGTAGCTAAGAACAAAAGTCAACGGTGGTTTTTTATTCACTTTCAACGAGAATTTGCCGTCGGCATCGGTCACAACGGCAATATTAGCACCTGCGACCTTGATGGTGACTCCTGCAAGTGGCGATTGAGAGCCGTTTTCGACAACCGTTCCGGCAAGGCTACTCTGCTGCGCCGAAACAAAGCGGGGAAAAAATACTGCCGCAAAAAGCAGTGCGAAAAAATGTAGTTTATTGTTCATAATGGAAAGAATTTGGTTCATCAATTGAATTTGATAGTTTTACAAAAGCATATCGTCCACGCATATTCTCCGGAGGTTTCATTGACCTGGTCGTGGCACTGAATTGTTACATTGCAAAATTATCTTCAACGAGGTTAAAAGAAAATACCTCAATCAGAGTATTTATCTACCATGATCGAGGTATGAGGATGTAAAATAAGCACCCACAAAGCGCATTATTAACAATAAGAACATCTGTAGCTGGCAAACATCAACACAAACTATCACCCGGGACGCCATGCTCAGCAACACCAGCCAACCATTCACACCGAAAAAAATACGGGCGGGACAATCTCGAAAGTCGTCCCGCCCGTGTGGAGGTGTGCGATGTGTTCGCTACAGAGAGGCCGTTGTTGGGGAACTACCCCAAAATGCCCATCGGAAGCTTATACGAGAACACCCGTGTTTATTCCTTGCACAAGCTTATTTGACAAGTACTTTTTGAGTTGTGCTTCCTACTTTCACGACATACAATTGGCCGATTGAAGCCGTAATCGTGCTAACCCCCTCTGGTAGAATTGCTGATTTAACCAATTTGCCAAGAATATTATACACCTGCACAGTTTCACCTCCCTTGGATGAGATGACGATTTCTCCATTGCTAGCAGAAACTACAACCTCTTTTTTCTCCTTTGCATTCGCGATAGAGCTTGTGGCCGAAACTGTAAAAGAATAGGATGGAATCGACAAAATCGTATTCGACTTCGTGTAGTTGTCTGTATTTGTCACGATTGCCAAAATCTCTTCTTTTGTCCCGGACACGGTTGTGTTTGTGAGGTAGGCATCGTCCCATTCTGTTGTGGATGAAGCCATCGCTACATAAGCACTGGATAGCGCAGTAGGATAATCAGATGTGTTGGTATTATTCCCCCAAGCAAAACTTTCGGTAGAAAAAGCGAACAGCCAAGCGGCATCTCCGTTTGTGGCAGGTGCCGTGGTTCCTTCGTAAACTAATACCTGATCCCCAGATGCAGACAAGTTAAAGTTCGAATTTGTTGTAACACTTCCCGCTGTCGCAGGGTAAGGGCTTGCGTCAATCGTCAGTGTAACCACAGTACCTGCTGTTGTTACAGATGTGTTTGTCCACTGGATTGTTCCCTCTCCTGTTCTCCATGCAGATGTTGTTGCATTCCAAGCATTGTCGGTAAAGCTTACGACCGTATTTGCCGGTATGTCAGCCAGCGCAACAAACGTCAACGTTTTTGTGGCATCCGTATTCACTCCGATGACAGCGATATCGCCAGCCGTTAAGGCATAAGAAGAGAAGGAGCAAGTAAACATGGCAAAAGCCACAAACACTGTTTTCAAAAAGTAGTTTTTTCTCATAATCATAAAATTTTAGTGATACATATTTAATTCAAAAGATAGTTCGAGTCACGAAATTCAAAAATACGAACATATTCCGTCTCCATTTTGGAAAAAGACAAAATGTCATAGAAAATTCACACATGAAAAAGTAGATAGATGAGAGTGTAAAGATCTGTAAGAGATGACTGTAGAGGGATTTGCAGGACACAAAACATAAGAGAAGTGAAGCTGATGGAGATCAGCCTCACTCAAAATTATGAAGGGATTATTTTACAAGAACCTTGGATGCTGTATTTCCAATTTTCACGACGTAGAATCCCTTTGATAAACCTCCCAACGAGGCTTGCCCATTTTCAATAATCACATTTCTGATTTTTTTGCCCGTTGCATCATAGAGTGTTGCAGCAGAGCCTTCTGCCGCGTCTTTTGCAATCAAGGTATTTCCAGATACAAATGGTTGCGCAAATATTTTCACATTATTGCTAATGCCCGTAGTATTACCTTCAACTACAGAAAAAGCATCCCAGTACACAGTTGACTTGTTATAAGACCTCACCAGTAACGATAATTTAGGATACCCTGTAGGCACAACAACACTCGCTGAATAGGTTTTCCATACACCTTTTTCATCTGCAAAATACTTGGAACCTCCTCCAGGTCCTTTTAAGTTCAAAGAGTCAGTAACGGACATTGTCCAGTATTTCCCATCGCCGCTCATGAAGTTAGTCCAAATTCGGGCATCCGTTCCATCACCAGCCTCGATAAAGTAAGAAAAGCTGATAGTGTATGCCTTACCTTCGACCAAATCAACCATTTGACTCAATCCATAAGTACCTGTTGCTACAACTTTGATTGAACTATTTCCAGCCTTCACTTTCGTCTGCTCCTGGGTTATAGTCCCTGTCCCTGTAGTTAGAGTCCAACTGTCAGGCACCCCACTTGTCCAATTTTCTAAGCTTGGATTCTGTAATAAATTTGTCTGCGCATTAACCAAAATGCCGCAAATTGCAAAAAGGAATAAAAGTGTAAATTTTCTCATAATCGTAAAAAGTTTAATTAATTTATGTCGAATCTGACGTTAATTCTTACAAATGTAATAAGCTTGTTTTTACAAATAGCTTTTCGGAAAGAGATGTAACCAAAAATTTATATTATGCTCTATCCATTGTGTAACAAGCGATGCGGATTTTGCCGATAAACAATCTTTATTGTCGAAATTCCAAAACTACGAAACTTTTCCCAAATAAGCAATAAGAAAAGAGCAATTTGTTTGTGATTAGAAACAAATTGCTGACAGATTATAAAGACAGGGCTCGTTCGGAATATTGCTAAAATAGCTCAAAATCTCGCATTAAAAAGCGGCTTTTGGGTGAAATAGCTTATTTTTGCATGGTAGATTGAAACAAAAAACAGAGACAGCAACAAGTAATATTCAATAATACTAATGAAATGAAAAAAACTATTTTATCCCTTTCGTTCTTCCTCGTTTTCGCGTTGTCGTATTCGCAGGATTATTCGTTCCGCTTCGGGGCGAAAGTCGGATTCAATTATTCGGACTTATATTCCATGAAGGACGACACCGGCAGCAAATATGATTTCACCGCCTATCATGGATACACATGGGGGGCGTTCGCCGAAATGAGAAAAGAGAGTTTAGAAAATCTTTTCCTGAGGGGAGGCGTAAACTTTTCCAAAAGGGGGGTAGGATACGGCAACAACGAAACAACAAACCAATATATTGAGATTCCGATACAGTTGGGGTACAAATGCAAGGTTGCATCGTTCCTGAACGCGTATGCGCTGGCCGGCCCCTCCGTCCAATTCCGAACGTATGGAAATGGCTACCTGAAGGGGTACAGCAACCACGACAAGGCCACACAAAAGGTGATTGGAGTAGGTGAGGCTAATTTCGGGCTGGAATTTTTCAAACACATCCAGGTTGAAGGCGGTTACCAGTATGGATTCACTCCCGATTACAAGTCTTCCGGTTTTTCAGCAAAAAACAGCACGTTTCGCCTGACTTTCGGCTTGGCTTTTTGAGCAAGGGGAACTTATTCTTCTCTCACAATCAAGTCCAAAACAATGGGAAAATGGTCGCTGAATCCGCCAAGATAGTTGGGTCCCGAATTGGTGCGGAAGGGTTTGAATCCGCCATAGGCGCTGTCCTTTTCCTGAAGGAATTCGGGATGAAAAATCCGGGGCGAATCTTTTACCAGTGAAATGGAAGAAGAGTCGGAAAGCAAGTTGCCACTGACGATAAATTGGTCGATCAAGTCCCATTCTCCCTGAAACTTGTAGGTACCGAAGTCCTTTTCGCCCAAACGGTGAAGAAAGGTGTTCACCAATTGATGCTTCGAGATGTTCTGACCGAGCATTGAACCCGCACCCAGGACGACAGACAAGCTCTTGTCTGCGGGCTGATCGTTGAAATCGCCCATGATTAAGATATTTGCAGACGAACGGATAGCGAAAAGGCTGTCCGTTTTTGTTTTTAAAACCTTCGCCGCAGCCATACGGTAGGGTTCGGAAGCTATTTGACCATCCCGCCGGGAAGGAAAATGACACACGAAAACATCCAAGGTGTCGCCGCTGATTACCCGTCCGCTCACATGCAGGATATTCCGGGTGGGCCGGCCGTTTTTCTCCGGAGGGTTCACCCTGTATTCGTTTTTACCCAAGAGTTTGAACTTGTCGCGCTGGTAAAGGAAGCCGACATTCACGCCCCTGACATCGGGAGAATGGGTACACATATATTCGTATTTCTGCGCCCTTAGCGGAGAGCGTTTGGTGAGGTCGTGCAGCACCGAGTCGTTCTCCACTTCCACCAAACCGACGAGTGCGGGCGATTCCATTTCGCCTATGGCCGTGATGACGCGGGTGATGTTGCGGAGCTTTGTCCAATACTTGGAGTCGTTCCACTTCATCATCCCTTTGGGAAGAAACTCGTCGTCGTCCTTTTCTGGATTGTCCTTTGTGTCGAAAAGGTTTTCGACGTTGTAGGAGGCTACGCGAAACCTATCCTGCGCATGGAGAAATGCACAAGACGACGATGTGGAGAAAATGATAAATAAAAGCCCCCACTTACTTAGTAGATTTCTTTTTCCATTCATAACATCCGATGTCGGGACCATCGTCGCTTAGCCGCGACACACCTTTCAAGTCGAGCAGCAGACTTGTGGAATAGGCTCGTGCAGCAGCATTCACCGCCACCGAGGTAGAATCCAGTTCGAAGCTATATACGTAGTCCCCGTTTGTGTTTAAGTTTGCAAATTTTGGATCTTTATTCCAGATAGTATCCACGAAATTTTGATCGTCACTTCCGTTCACCCGAATCAAACAATTTGTAAACAAATGATTGAACGGAGTTTGTGCATTTCCGTTCAGCTTGTTGGATAGCTCAACATCGGAATTGTTCGACCCGGATATGATGCAATTGGTAAAATCGCACCTGTCCAAAGGCAAAACAGATTTATTGAAAATATTGCTGATGTACAGTGCTTTTGACCCCGAAGCCCGGGATTCGTTGACGGCATTAAAATAATTTGCAATGGTGCAATGCAGGAAAGTGTATTGCCCACCAACCAACTGCACGCACATTTGCTTGGCATTGGAAATCTGGCAATTAAGGAAGTCGATAATGCAGTTGGTGGCAGTCACCCCGTTTTCGTTCACATTGTGCACAATCACATTGGTGAGGGTCGCCTTTTTTTGTTGCGGCAGCGATTGCTTGAAGAGGATGCCGTGGAAAGAGTTCCGGACCCTCACATTTTCAAACACATTGTTGAAACTGAGCGAGTCCACCGTGATGCCGTTCCATTGTCCAGTCACGCCATTGTCGTACAGCACATCGGAAAACAGCCTGTCGGTTCTATCTCCTCTAAACACGACCGGATTGTCGATAGACCCAACAGCGGACAGCTGCCCTTTGACATACACACTGGCCCCTTTGTGGAAAAAGAGTTTCGTGCCTGGGTTCATCGTGACGTGGGCTTGGGAGCCAATCGTCAAGGTGTCATAGATGAGCAAAGGACGTTCACCGAGAATGGTGGTGTCCTTGGCAAGGGTCTTTTTGTTCCAGATATACACGTCCTGGCCGTAGGCTTCGAGGCGCAAATACTGGGTGTTTCCGTTAGTGACGAAGCGGATAGAATCTTCTATGAATACAGGATTGTCACGGTTCTGCGGATCAACGGTCAATTCGACAAACATATACATGCTGTCTTGGCCTCTGAGGTGAACATTGGTTTGATCCCCTGAATATCCGTCCACATTGATCCGGAAAAAGCTACCTCGCCCTCCCATCAATTGGATGGATTCGATGTTGATTGCGTTTTTATCCTCGTTGTGGATCAATATGCGCTTGGTTGCAGTTTTGATGGTGGTGAACACGGTGTCGAACCGAACTGTGTCTTTCGAAAAAGCCAGTTTGATGGAACTATTGGTCGAAATCACGTCGTTATCGTCTTTGCACGAAAACAACACGCATCCCGCAAGAATCACCAAGAGAATATAACAGTGAACAAGTGATCGAGTGATCGAGCGACCATGCGACCACGTGATCGAGCGCCCCACTGATTCAGTGACTTTATCATTCATCATCCTACTTTTTACATTATCATTCAACTGCAAACCCCGTCGATGGAGCAGGATTGCCCGCTGAAACTCGTGGCATCGTCATTCCCACTCACCGCCGCTTCCAATGCTTTCACATATTCATCGATGGCAAGCGATCCTTCGATCGTAACTTTTCCATCGATTTGATAGAACGGGATATACTCCAGATTCAGCACGTTTTCGCTGTATGCAATATCGTCTTTTATCTCTTGCAGGAAACGTTCGCTATCCAGCAACTCCTCTATTTCAGCCTTATCGAGTCCGATGGAAGTTCCAGCTTCGATCAGCATTTGCCGGCTGCTTACGTTTTTGCCATCCGTGAAATAGGCTTTGAAAAGAACTTCCTCGGCTTCTGTCGCCAGCCCTTTTTCCTTGGCCAGCTTCACGAGGCGCAGGGCATCGGATGTGTTGGCATAAACAAGCTTGTCGAGGTTGTATTCGAGCCCCACTTCCGCAGCCAAGGCTTGCAACTTCTTGTTGCTATTGCTATTGTAATGGGCATTTTTCCCAATTTCGGAGTGTGTTCCCTTGGGCAGATCGGGATTGAGTTCGTAGCTGCGCCAAATCACCTCCACGTCGTTTGCCCGGGGAAACTGTTCTAAGGCTTTCTCAAACTTGCGTTTTCCAATATAACAATACGGACAAGCAATGTCCGACCAAATCTCAACTTTTATCTTGCTCATACTCTTTTCGTTTAATAATGAAACGAGCAACCGGCGAGAATTCATTTATGCTTTATCTGCCAGTTGCTCGTTATTTTATAAAACGGTTTCCGCACCGAATTATTTCTTTTCAGGAATATTTTTCAAAATGTCCAGGATGAACCTCCACCACTTGTCCACCGACGCAATCTCTATTTTTTCATCGGGCGAATGCGCTCCGGTAACAGTCGGGCCGCACGAAACCATATCCAAATAAGGATATTTGTCGAGAAACAAGCCGCACTCCAGACCGGCATGGATGGCCTTGATTTCGGGAGCCACACCAAACAACCTCTGGTAGGATTCCGTTGCCACATGCAGGATAGGGGAATTCGGATTGGGTTTCCATCCCGGATAACCATCCCCATGTTCCACTTCTGCTCCGGCCAAGGTGAACACAGCATTTATCTTGTTGGCCGTGTCGTCTTTCAGCGATTCGGTGGAGCTGCGCTGGCTTGTATTGATGATGATCGTGTCGTCTCCGCCCATCTTCACGGAAGCCAGGTTGGTGGAAGTTTCCACTAATCCCGGAACGTCGAAACTCATGCCCATAACACCATGGGGACAAGCATAAATGGCGTTCAATAAGTTCTTGGAGGTTGCCGCATCGATGACCGATGAAGGTGTTTCGGACGATTGCACCGAAACCTTCACTTTGGGATCGGCATGACGAAGTTCGTCTTCGATGACAGGGATAAAGTGGTTGAGCTCCACAATCACCGATTCCTTTTTGTCGAAAGGAACGCCCACCTTGGCATGAGCCTCCCGGGCAATGGCGTTGTGCAAGTTTCCGCCAGAAATTTCCGCCAGAGCCAAGCCGTATTTTCTGTCTAACGTCCACAGGAAGCGGTTCAAAATCTTGTTGGCATTGCCAAGCCCCTTGTCGATGTCGCCACCCGAATGCCCGCCGTTGAGCCCGTTGACTTCCACGTCGAACCAATAATAATGCTGTGGCGCAGGCTCCGGCTTGTAATGGAAGGTGATCTTTGTCCCTTTTCCACCCGCACAACCGATGTAAAGCTGGCCCTCTTCTTCCGAATCCAAGTTTAAGAGAATGGTGCCCGAAAGGAAGTCCTTTTGCAAAGCCTTGGCCCCGGTGAGCCCCGTTTCCTCGTCCACGGTGAACAAAGCCTCTATCGGCCCGTGCGCGATGTCGTCGGATGCAAGGATCGCCAAGGATGCCGCCACACCGATGCCGTCGTCGGCC
>MKRS01000284.1 GCA_001897035.1 Bacteroidales bacterium 45-6 | reverse complement strand
ATTGATGGTGAAGTTACGTTGTTTTGAACCTACACTTTTGCCATGGGCTTTGTAGTCCCATCCATATCCACCGCCGATACCGATGTATGGAACAAGGCTATAAAAGCGGTTTTCGTTGTATTTTCCAAAATAATTCGACACATTCCACAACAGGTCAGCTTCAGCCGAAACATATTTTCCGTGAAGGAAGGTATTGTTCGAATTAAAATAGCTATGCAAAGAACCGCCCTGAAGTTTCAAGCGGCCTCCGATGTAAGGGTTATACCATTTACCCACCTGAATCGTAGGGGCAACTGTCAATTTGCTCAGAAAGCTAGCCTCAGAACCGCCACCTTTCACATAATAGTTGGCACCGACCCCAGCGCCTACAAACCAATTATCCCAAAATCCATTGCGAATAAAAGTCACTTTGCTGCCAGCTTGAGTACTTTCCTGTGCGAAAGTGCTGATTGCCGCCAAAGCTAAAATAAAGAATAGACTTAACCGTTTCATAATAAATCAAATTTACTAGTTTAAAATTGTAGTTATTGCATTAATCCAAAATTATTGACGAAAAAATTTGATAAATGTAAACAAAAAAAAGTATCTTCAGTGTTATAAGACATAAAAATTACAACATCAAGAAGATTAATTAATTCACATTTTAAGTTCCTAATCAACAATAAAATTAAGTCCCCACAAGACCTAAGCTGGCAGGAGGACAATTAATTTTGATACAAAGGTATAAATCTTCTTGAAAAAAAGCCAACTAATTTGTGATATTTTTCATTTTCACAGCAATTACATTGAAATTGGTCTTGTAACAGCAGTAAAAATCGCATGCAAGACAAAGCCTACGGGGACTCATAGAAAGCGCATGCACCCTCATTCATGAAGCATAGAAAGTCCGTCACGGGAAGGAGCTTCTATCTATATAATAAATTCACATTTAGGAAATTACACACTTTACTAACAATTAATTGAAAACTTGACCATAAAAAGCATAACTGCAATTTTAATATTCAGACAAATATCTGTACGTTTGCAATATGAACAGATTAGTAGAACATATAAGCTTTTTGCTTTTTGAAAACGATTTCATTATTGTACCCGGATTAGGAGGATTCGTGGTGAACAAAGAACAGGCTTATAGTGACGACGCTAAGCAAATATTGCACGCCCCCCATCACTGGATAGGATTCAACCAAGCCCTTACCCACAACGACGGCCTCCTCGTTGAATTATACATCAAAACCCAGGCTACATCTTCCCTCAAAGCCGAACAAATGATAAAAGAAGATGTGGAAGATTTGAGGAAAGAATTATTTGCCTCCAAATGGATCGACCTTGGAAATTGGGGAAAATTATACTTGAACAAAGAAGGCTCCGTTTGCTTTAACAATTCCAACGGAACAAATTTCGTAAAACCCGAATTTTGGGGCCTTGAGAGCATATCCATCCGCAGCCTTGCCGACATAAGGGCTGAGAACGAAAAGGAGACCGAGTCCAAAAGGTACTCACCGCTTAGAAAAGCGATCGCATTTACATCGGCAAGCGCAGCAGCCGCTATTTTGCTATTTGCTATCTCGATCCCAATTTCAGACAGAAGGGAGAGCAACAAGCAGTTCGCCGGGTTCTTTCCTGAAAAAATCACGAGCGCGGATCATGTTATTCTCCGAAATGCCGACTCTTTGGAAGGTGTCCCGGCAAAGAGACTACCGCAAGACAAAGACATGCCAACAAGCAAGGAGCCTGAATACCAGAGCAAGCTGACCAAAGAGGCGAAATACTTCCTTATCGTTGGAACATTCCAAACAATGACGGTGGCGAATAAAGAATTGGAAAGCTTCCGGCAGAAAGGCTTCGATGACTCGGGGATCATCGCAAACTCAAATGCTAAAAGAATCTTCGTTGCAAGATTTAGCGACGCAACAGAGGCAAATACATATTTGTCCAAATTTGTAACAGAAAACCCGCTTCTCAAAGACGCCTGGATTTACAGTCTGAAAGAAACTGACAAATTCCCAGACACGACTACCAACTAATTATAGAATAGAAAAAGACGGCCTTACAAGTCCGTCTTTTTTATATCACCTTCGCTTTTTCCTATTATATCGCGACTACGAATTTTTTCAGTTCCGGAGAAAGGAAAGAGGTGGGAACTGCTTCTTTCACCTCCTTGATTAACAAGTTCAACATTTTTTCCCGAAGGAATTCTTTTCGGGTCACCAAGCTGACCTCCCTGACTGGCGTTATCTTCTTCATCGGACGCACATTTTTCTTTTGCTCCTCGGTGAGATGGTCGATCGCCATTTCAGGAATCATCGTCAACCCGCTGTTCTGGTCCACGATCCGCACCAATGTGGCAATGCTTCCTGCTTCGTACGATAGAAGAGTATGTACATTCCTTTTTTTCCGCATGTTGCACAAGCGCAAAATCTGGCTGCGGAAACAATGCACCTCGGTGAGTAGCCACAAACGATTGATGTTCAAATCATCTTCATCTAATTCTTTTTTCGCATACAAGGAAGTTTCTTCGGGCGAAACATACGCAAAGAATTTTTCGTAATACACCGGATGTTCTTTCAAGCGGTCGTTATTTAGAGGTGTGGCCAGAATTCCAACGTCAAGCGTGCCTGAGGCAAGTTTCTCCATGATCTGGTCGGTGGTAGCTTCCTCGATAACAAGTTCAATATCGAAGCCATGCTCGGTGTGTTTTTGTATAAGGTTTGGCAATAGATAAGGAGATATGGTCGGAATTATACCGATCCGAAGACTTCCTTTCACGATCCCCTTCTCTTCCTGAACAATGTCTTTCACTTGCTTGACCTGCGAAACGATCACACGGGCTTGATTAATGACTTGTGCCCCAATAGGAGTTGGCTGGACGGGGAGTTGGCTTCGGTCAAAGATCTTGACGCCCAGCTCTTCTTCTAACTTCTGAATCATCATGCTCAAGGTAGGTTGGGTCACAAATGATGCTTCAGCTGCTTTCGCAAAATGGCGGAAATTGTCAACCGCGATAATGTATTCTAATTGTTGAATGTTCATGAAAGTAAATATTGAGGGTCAAGTGCTATATGATTTTCTATGACTGTCTATAATTTTTTTCTATATCAGGAATTGCGTTCGACTCCTCCATCAAATTCGGCTACGAAAGTTATTAGGAATCAAGGAATTCTTTCAGGCCTCTAATTTAGAATTATAACTTCGATAATGCAAATTTTTTCTTAATATTCTCTTTCTCCAAAAATAAAAGTGCCGACCCTCACCAAAGTGCTACCCTCTGCAACGGCAATTTCGTAGTCGCCCGACATACCCATCGAAACATGCCGGAAAGAATCGTCGTCACGAAAGAATGAATCCTTTAGCTCCCCGAAGAAGGCTTTCAGCGCCCTAAACTCATGGCGAATTTGCTCCTTGTCGTCTGTGTAAGTGGCCATTCCCATCACTCCGGCAATGGTGACACCTTGGTAATCCTGCCATTCCCCGCCTGCAAGAAATTCCCGGCACTCATCCATCGTGAAGCCGTATTTTTCGGGTTCGCGGGCAATATGGACTTCAAGCAGACAATCCACACGCACAGAAAGTGCCTTGGCCTGTTTTTCGATCTCCCGCAACAGCTTCACGCTATCTACACTTTCGATGGTGTGGATGTAGGGCAATACGGATTTTACCTTGTTTGTCTGGAGATGCCCGATGAAGTGCCATTCTATATCCTTGGGCAGTTGTCCATGCTTGATTTCGATTTCCTGTTGTCGGCTTTCGCCAAAAATCCGATGACCAGCATCATAAGCTTCCCGGATGGCTTCAGCCGGATGGAACTTCGACACAGCCACCAATCGCACCGATTCCGGTAAACTATCCTTGATTTTGAAAAGATTTGAAGAAATATTAGTCATTTTAGGAGATGCTTATTCCGGCTTTACTGGCTTTTCGCTATTGTAGGGGAAGATATCCATCAAGTTGGTTTCAGCTATCGAGGCAATGTTGTAATCGGCCATTGTGCCGGCCATGCCTTTCAGCACCAC
Organism: Bacteroidales bacterium 45-6; assembly: GCA_001897035.1. Lineage (GTDB taxonomy): Bacteria > Bacteroidota > Bacteroidia > Bacteroidales > Dysgonomonadaceae > UBA1309. The sequence continues at coordinate 7,440 of MKRS01000284.1, read as the reverse complement.
GTCCAAGGCCTCCTGGAAATCGGATGCCTGAGCCAGCATGTTGACGGCTGTTTTCTTTTCAGCCCCACTTTTTTCGTCCAAAGTGATGTATTGGACTTTCACTTTATAGAAGCGGTCACCATTTTCGTTGAAAAAAATTTCCGACAGTTTCGCCCTTTTTATATCTGTAATGGAAAATTCGCCGCTGATATAAGGCTTAATTTCCTCTATGATGCGCGCCTCCGCCTCAGTGAAAGAAAGGGCATCGACCAGATAAGGTTCCGTCGTTTTTTTGATTAGACCGTTTTCGAGTTGTTTGTCATAGCTGACTTTGCATTCAAACCAGTTATTCATGATGTTTTTCTGCTTCTTTGTATATTGCGTGATTATTTACTAAAATTATTCCTGCAAAGGTAATAAAAACTACTTCCCCACCGAATGTAAGATTCCTCATTTTTCATCTCGCCGGGCATCGGATGTGAAAAAGCAGAAAATCACCCCAATTTTAAAGGCCGAGTATAAGAAAATTACATTTTACATTCAAAAAAGAGGGCGTACCTGTTGTTTATAAAAAAAAGATTTATAACTTTGCCCCATCTATAAAACAAAAAAAGCTATGGCTATCAATTCAGTATATAACCTTGTCGTCCTCGTCCTCTGTCAGTACGAGTGAGAAAGGTGTGCCTGATTGCCATGTAGAATATATATGTAAGCCTTTCTCACAAAGAGAAAGGCTTTTTTTATGTCCAAAACAAGAAAACTTTAAAAATAGAAATGGAATTAAGGAGTTTGACCACCACAAAAGGTCGCAGAATGGCTGGAGCCAGAGCCTTGTGGAAAGCCAATGGCATGAAAGAAGATCAAATGGGGAAACCGCTGATCGCCATCGTGAATTCATTTACGCAATTTGTCCCGGGGCATGTGCACCTGCACGAAGTGGGACAGATGGTGAAGGGTGAGATTGAAAAATTAGGCTGCTTTGCCGCCGAATTCAACACCATCGCCATCGACGACGGGATAGCTATGGGGCACGACGGAATGCTTTACTCCCTACCCTCACGCGACCTGATCGCCGACAGCATCGAATACATGGTGAATGCACACAAAGCCGATGCGATGATTTGCATCAGCAATTGTGACAAAATCACTCCGGGAATGCTGATTGCAGCCATGCGCCTAAATATTCCAGCCATTTTTGTTTCGGGAGGCCCGATGGAAGCCGGAAAGCTTGGCGAAAAGCAGCTCGACTTGGTGGATGCGATGATAAAATCTGCCGATTCAACCATTTCGGACAAAGAAGTGAACGCCATTGAAAGAGCAGCATGCCCAACATGTGGTTCTTGCTCGGGTATGTTTACCGCAAACTCCATGAATTGTTTGAATGAAGCCATAGGTTTGGGTTTGCCCGGAAACGGAACAATTGTTGCAACCCATGCCAACCGCCTCCAACTGTTCAAGGATGCGGCAAAAATCATCGTAGAAAACGCATACAAATACTACCGCGACGGAGACGACACCGTCCTACCTCGGTCCATTGCTTCCAAAACAGCTTTTCTCAATGCCATGAGGTTGGATATCGCCATGGGAGGCTCCACAAACACGATTCTCCACTTGCTGGCTATCGCTCACGAGGCAGAAGTCGATTTCAAGATGGCAGATATTGATGAACTTTCCCGTAAAACGCCTTGCCTTTGCAAAGTTGCCCCGAACAGCGAAAAATACCACATTCAAGACGTAAACCGTGCGGGCGGAATCATGGGGATTCTCGGAGAATTGGCAAAAGGGGGGCTGATTGACACAAGCGTACATCGGGCAGATGGTTTGACATTGCAACAAGCCATTGAAAAATATTCCATCACGGAAAATGCTTTGGATGCCGAAGCCGAACGGATCTACAGTTCGGCTCCTGCCAACCGCTTCAATTTGGTGATGGGCTCGCAAAATGAAAAGTTCGACACCTTGGACAAAGACCGAGTCAGTGGCTGCATCCGGGATATGGAACATGCCTACACCAAAGATGGAGGATTGGCCATCCTGAAAGGAAACATCGCCTTGGACGGTTGCGTTGTGAAAACTGCCGGTGTGGACGAAAGCATCTTCAAATTTAGCGGAACGGCCAAAGTTTTCCATTCGCAGGATGCAGCTTGTGAAGGGATCTTGAGAGACGAAGTGAAAGCGGGAGATGTAGTGCTAATTATCTACGAAGGACCTAAAGGAGGACCAGGAATGCAGGAAATGCTCTACCCCACATCCTACATCAAATCGAAACATCTTGGAAAAGAATGCGCCCTCATCACTGACGGACGTTTTTCGGGAGGAACTTCGGGATTATCCATCGGGCACGTTTCGCCGGAAGCCGCTTCAGGAGGTGCCATCGGATTGATTAAAGATGGAGACATCATAGACATCGACATTCCAAATCGTTCTATCCAGCTCAGGATAAGCGATGAAGAATTGGAAAAACGCCGCCAAGAAGAAATCGCAAAGGGAAACCTTGCTTTCAAACCAAATCGAGAACGAAACGTATCAAAAGCCCTGAAAGCTTATGCCAGCATGGTGAGCTCAGCCGACCTCGGTGGCGTGAGACTGATCGATTAACAGACCTAATTCTAAAAAAGCTAAAGAATTATTAGCCAAACTATTTATATAAAAAAAACAACACCTATATGTCAAAAGAGATTACAGGAAGTGAAGCCTTAATTCTTTCATTGTTAAGTGAAGGAGTTGACACGATTTTCGGGTATCCAGGTGGTGCCATCATGCCCGTTTTTGACTGTTTATACGACTATCGAAATAAAATAAACCACATCTTAGTACGCCACGAACAAGGAGCAACCCATGCAGCCGAAGGATATGCAAGAACATCCGGCAAGGTGGGTGTGGCCTTGGTGACTTCGGGACCGGGCGCAACCAATACGATTACGGGAATAGCAGATGCGATGATCGACAGCACACCCATGATCGTGATTTCGGGCCAAGTGGCATCCTCTCTCCTTGGAAGCGATGCCTTTCAGGAAGCCGACGTGGTAGGCATATCACAACCGGTGACCAAATGGGCCTATCAAATCAGACGGCCGCAGGACATTGCATGGGCTGTGGCGAGGGCATTTTACATTGCGGCATCTGGCCGTCCAGGACCTGTGTTGTTAGATATTACGAAAGATGCACAATTTGGGAAAGTTGCAAATTACGAATACAAAAAGGCATCATTCATCAGAAGCTACCAACCTATTCCCGAAGTGAATATTTCGGCAATTGAAGAAGCTGCCAAATTAATCAACCAAGCCAAAAAGCCTTATGCGCTGGTAGGCCAGGGTGTGATTTTGGGAGGAGCTGAAAAAGAACTGCTTGCTTTCTTGGAAAAAGCCGGAGTTCCGGCCGCATCTACCGTGTTGGGACTGTCAGCAGTACCGACAGACCACCCGCTGCACGTGGGAATGCTGGGAATGCACGGCAACTTAGGACCCAACAAGAAAACCAACGAATGCGATGTGCTGATTGCCATCGGGATGCGTTTCGACGATCGCGTAACGGGCGACCTGAAAACCTACGCCAAGCAGGCCAAAGTGATCCACTTCGACATCGATCCTGCCGAGATAGACAAGAACGTGTATGCCCATGTAAAAGTGCTGGGCGATGCGAAAGAGACACTGGCTGCCGTTACTGAAAAAATCGAGAAAAACAGCCACCAAGAGTGGCTACAAGAATTCAGGGCGTGCGACCAACGTGAATACGACGCTGTGATCAAGCACGAACTTTATCCAACTACTGGACAGCTGAAAATGGGCGAAGTGATCCGCAAAGTATCGGAAGCCACTGACAACAAGGCGGTTTTAGTGACCGATGTTGGTCAGCACCAGATGATGGGAGTGCGCTATTTTAAATATTCACAATCCCGTAGTGTGGTAACATCAGGAGGATTGGGCACGATGGGATTTGGCCTGCCTGCCGCCATCGGAGCCAAATACGGCACGCCCGACCGCACGATTTGCCTCTTTGTAGGCGACGGCGGCATCCAAATGACCATCCAGGAGTTGGGCGTAATCATGCAATATGGCGTGAATGTGAAAATCATCCTTCTCAACAACCACTTCTTGGGCATGGTTCGCCAATGGCAAGAATTGTTCTTCGAAGAACGGTATTCTGAAACGGTGATGACAAATCCGGATTTCGTCAAAATATCCAACGCCTACAACATTCCGGCAAGGAAAGTGGAAACCCGTGAAGAATTGGACGAAGCCATTGCCGACATGCTGAACCACGACGGTGCTTACTTGCTCGACGTGCAAGTGGAAACCAAAGGAATGGTTTATCCCATGATGCCGGCAGGGACATGCGTAACCAATATCTTGCTCGGAAATGAATAGCCTTCAACGGATACATCATGCGGCAATTATCTGCTCGGATTACGAAAAATCGAAAGATTTTTATGTCAACAAACTCGGGTTGAAGGTGATTGCAGAAACGTACCGCGAAGCGAGAAAATCCTATAAATTGGATTTGCAAATAGGTGAAAACGGAGGGCAAATCGAACTCTTTTCGTTCGAAAACCCTCCGAAAAGGCAAAGCTGGCCCGAAGCCTGCGGCCTTCGCCACCTCGCTTTCTCGACAAACGACATCGAAAAGGCTGTCGCCGAGTTACACGCAAACGGAGTGAAAACAGAACCCATACGCGTAGATGAGATCACCGGCAAACACTTCGTCTTTTTTAGTGATCCCGACGACTTGCCCTTAGAATTATACGAATCAAAATAAGTGAATGTGCCAATACGCCAATAGATGATCTAATCATTGGATAAGCTGATTTGCAAATTTACTAATAGGTAAACAAATATTTGAAATACATGGAAAATAAAACATTATTTACCGTAACCATTTTTTCGGAAAACACCGCCGGCTTGCTGAGCCAGGTGACAAGTGTTTTCACCCGGAGACAATTAAATATCGAAACCCTTTCGGTTTCCCCTTCAGCCTTGGAAGGAATCCATAAATTCACGGTGACCACCTTCAGCACGGAAGAAGAAATAGAAAAAGTGGTGAAGCAAATCGACAAGAAAGTGGACATCCTGAAAGCCTATTTCAACACCGACGACGAATTGGTTCACCAGGAAATAGCCCTCTACAAGTTGGCAACATCCGAATTCCTGCGCATTCCCTCGGTGGAAGAGCTTATCCGGAAATACAACGCGCAGATCCTGGACATTACCGAAACTTATGTGGTGATTCAAAAGACTGGACATTATGCCGAAACACAAAGCCTGTTCAAGGAATTGAGCGGACTGATCGGAGTCCTGCAATTCATCCGTTCGGGACGCGTTGCCATCACCAAATCCAAAACGGAACGATTGAGCGATATGCTGCAAAAATTGGATAAAAAGCAGAAATAATACCTATTTTGGGTATCTTTTGATTATCTTTGTCAAGCTTTTTCGAGAGCTATTGCATTATGACTAAATAAAATGCTAAATACGGTTGGTTCATATACATTCACAGTGGATGCTTATTTAAGTGACTTCCGGGGAAAGGCCACTTTGCCCATGATTGGCGGATTTTTGCTGCAAGCAGCCTCCAAACACGCAGAAGAGCGTGGATTTGGATATTCGGCCATGACGGAAAAGGGAAAAACATGGGTCCTTAGCCGGATGCACATCCAACTCCGTGAATACCCGACCAACGAAACACAAATAACTGTAAACACCTGGGTGACAGACATCAATAAACTTTTTACGGAAAGATGCTTTTCCATCCAAGATCAAGACGGAAAGGAGGTCGGATATGCCCGTTCACTGTGGGCAGCCTTGGATGTGGAGACCCGAAAACCAATTAGCATACTGGAGATGAAAGGCTTGAACGAATATGTACTACAAAAGGAATGTCCGCTCGAAGCCATCTCCAAAATTGCGCAGCCCAAAGGCGACAGCAAGTTGGCAGGCGGATTCACGGTGCAATACAGCGACATCGACATCAACAAGCATTTGAATAGCCTGAAGTATATCGAGCATTTTGTAGATGTGTTTCCTATCGAAATGTACCACGACAAGGAAATCCGGCATTTCCACATCAACTACCTTTTTGAGGGACATTACAGCGAAAAGTTGCAAATTCTGGAAACGGAAAACGAGCCCGACTCGTTTACGCTGGCCATGAAAAACGGCGACAGGACTATCTGTCTGGCAAAAGTGGAATGGAGCAAGCCGTCAAGCAATTAAAGCCTTACGCCCACAACAAACAAAAAATCATTTTAATAATTTATAACCAAACAAAAAAAAGAAAATGGCTGAAATGAATTTTGGAGGAGTAACCGAAAATGTGGTTACCCGTGAAGAATTTCCATTGGAAAAAGCAAGAGAAGTATTGAAAAATGAAACCATCGCCGTTATAGGCTACGGCGTGCAAGGACCAGGACAATCCCTCAACCTGCGCGACAACGGCTTCAACGTGATCGTTGGCCAACGCAAAGGTGGAAAAACTTGGGAAAAGGCTGTTGCCGACGGATGGGTTCCCGGAGAAACATTGTTTGACATTGAAGAGGCTGCCGAACGCGCAACCATCATCCAATACTTGCTTTCCGATGCTGCTCAAATCGAGGTTTGGCCACGCCTGAAACCTTATTTGACTGCCGGAAAAGCGCTTTATTTCTCCCATGGATTCGGCATCACTTACAAAGAACGCACAGGCATCGTTCCGCCTGCCGACATCGACGTCATCCTCGTTGCCCCCAAAGGTTCCGGCACAAGCTTGCGCCGCATGTTCCTCGAAGGGCGTGGATTGAATTCCAGCTATGCCATCTTCCAGGATGCGACTGGCAAGGCTTTCGACCGCACGGTGGCTTTGGGAATCGGCGTAGGATCAGGATATTTGTTCGAAACCACTTTCAAACGCGAAGTGTATTCCGACTTGACAGGTGAACGTGGTACTTTGATGGGTGCTATTCAAGGACTTTTGTTGGCACAATACGAAGTACTTCGTGAAAACGGACACACTCCATCCGAAGCTTTCAACGAAACAGTGGAAGAATTGACCCAATCGCTGATGCCTTTGTTCGCTGAAAAGGGAATGGACTGGATGTATGCCAACTGCTCTACTACCGCTCAACGTGGTGCGTTGGATTGGATGGGGCCTTTCCACGACGCCACCAAACCCGTTTTTGCTAAACTATACGCAGAAGTGGCTGTCGGCAACGAAGCTCAACGCTCCATCGACACCAACTCCAAACCTGACTACCGCGATGGCTTGGAAAAAGAATTGGCCGCCCTTCGCGAAAGCGAAATGTGGCAAGCAGGCGCAGTGGTTCGCAAGCTTCGCCCTGAAAACAACTAATGGATTGATCAACTGTCCTCTATAAATCAAAAACCGTCTTGAATCATCATTCAAGACGGTTTTTTTTTGTATTTCCCTTACCGAAAGATAAAATCAAATCAATGTGCCAATATGCCAAACAACGTTCGCCGAAGCGCAGGT
>MKRS01000283.1 GCA_001897035.1 Bacteroidales bacterium 45-6 | reverse complement strand
AATCAGTTGAATATCATAGACTATAATCGGTTGGTGAGGGATCTAAACGGTTGGTCGCATGACGATTTCTTGAAACAACTATCCGAGTATTTCGAGGTGAATGAGGAAGGATCGGAAATAGAGAGGCCGCAAGCTCCGCATCATTTCTCCATTTATCTGGATGGGAAATGCTACGGCTTGGTGGCTAAGTCGGAATATTATGACGACAATGATCCGATCGGCGTGTTGGATGTGACGATTTTCTCGAAGTATATTCTCGATAAGATTCTTGGCATCAAGGATCTGCGCACCGACAAAAGGATTGATTTTGTGGGAGGAATCCGCGGTTTGGGAGAGTTGAAGAACCGTGTTGATAGCGGGGAAATGCGTTTAGCCTTGGCTCTCTACCCTGTATCCATGCAGCAATTGATGGACATAGCCAACACAGGCAACATCATGCCGCCAAAGACCACGTGGTTTGAGCCGAAATTGCGCTCCGGCTTGGTGATTCATAAATTGGATTGAAAATATTCGCTTTCTTGCGAGAGCATGAGCGGAAAAATGAAGAAGGGCAACCGTTATGAGTTGCCCTTCTTCGTTTTTCCTATGCCATGGTTCGGCACAAATCCTTATCCAATATTTTTACTTATGGAGAACAAGAATTCCAATCCTTTTCCTTCGCGGTTGCGTGCTTGGATTTCCCCTTTGTGCAGCATGATCGCATTTTTCACGATGGAAAGTCCGAGTCCCGATCCTCCCGCATCGCGCGTGCGGCCTTTGTCCACCCGGTAGAAACGTTCGAAGATGCGGTGCAGGTGCTGTTCTTCCACCCCTTTTCCTGTGTCGTAGTAGGAGAAATAGAGGTATTCCTTGTCCTCCGTGTAGTTGTCGATGTGTATTTCGATGTCTTTTCCGGCATATTTGATCGAATTGTCGGTCAGGTTTCGGAAAATGGAATAGATCAGCGAATAATTGGCATGGATGTAGAGGCTTTCCCTCAAGGTGGAGACAAACTTGATCTTGTTGGCTTGCAGCTTGTCTGTCAAGTCGATCCGCACATTGTTCACTAATTCGTGCAAGTCCACGCGTTCCATTGGGAATTGAGCGGAAGCCTCCTCGATTTTGCTCAACAGGCTCACATCTTCGATGAGTTCGGAAAGCCTCACTGATTGGTTATACGCTTTTTCCACAAACTGCTTTTGCTTTTCGGGCGGCAGTTCCTTGTCGCAGATTGTTTCGAGATAGGCTCTCAGGCTCGACACGGGAGTGCGGAGCTCGTGGGCGATGTTGTTGGTCATTTCCTGCTTCAGGAGCCTTGTCTTCTCGGTTTTGGTAATATCCTTGATGGTCACTTCAAAACTTTCGTCGTCATACTTCAGAGCTTGCACCTGGAAGGTTTTCCCGTTGCTTAGCAATTGGAAGGTGAAATGCTTGTCTTCGTTGTCTCCTGACGAGTCGAGGAATTCGGTCAAGGGCTTGAACTGAGGGTCTTCGAAGAGCGACTCAATTTCAAACGTGGGGGTCTCTTTCAAGAGGTTGAGGTATTGGATGAAATGGGTGTTTGCATAGATCTACTTTCGTTCCGAAGAGAAGATCGCAAACCCTTCTCCCGAATATTGCAGGTGGCGGATCAGCTTTTCGCGTTCAACCTCGATGTCGCGGCGGCTTTGAGCCTTTTGACGGAATATTTCCACCAGCTCTTTTCCGGTTTCTCCAAGTTCATCGTTGGGGAAATCGAATTTTTCTTCCGGAAGAGGTTTGTTTTCGCGGATATTGACAGC
>MKRS01000282.1 GCA_001897035.1 Bacteroidales bacterium 45-6 | reverse complement strand
TTTATTACGAAGTAAATTAGCGAATTCGCAAAGAAAATAGATAAAAAGTTTTATACGATGAATATTCTTTCATTATTTGTACTTGTTCCGGTGTTGATGCTTGTGGCCTACGCATTTTGCCCAAACATCAAGCAAGTGCGTGCGATCGGAGTCATTGGCTCGTCCATCGAACTTATTTTGTCGGGCGTATTGCTGTTCCTGTTTTTTGCGGAGCGCCATGCGGGTAACACAGCTGAGATGTTGTTCACTTACGATGCGGTGTGGTATCAGGCAGCTAATCTCAACATTCACTTTTCGTTGGGTGTGGATGGTATTTCGATTTTGATGCTGATGTTGACTTCTGTCATCATGTTCACCGGCGTGTTTGTTTCCTGGGATATGGATCCCCTTCCCCGCGATTTCTTCATGTGGCTGACCCTGTTGGCTATCGGAGTGTATGGCTTTTTCATCACGACGGACATGTTTACGATGTTTTTCTTCTACGAAATAGCCCTGATCCCCATGTATTTGTTGATCGGAGTTTGGGGAAACGGCAAAAAAGAATATGCGGCCATGAAAGTGGCATTGATGCTGATGGGAGCCTCTGCTTTCATTTTCACCGGATTGCTCGGAATTTATTTCGGAACCACGGTGAATGGAGAACATACCTTCAGCTTGCTGGAACTGGCAAAGGCTAACATCCCGCTGAGCGTTCAACTATGGGCTTTCCCTTGCATTTTCGTTGGATTCGGCACATTGAGCGCCTTGTTTCCTTTCCACACCTGGTCGCCCGATGGGTACGGATGTGCGCCCACGGCGGTTTCAATGTTCCATGCCGGTGTGTTGAAAAATTTGGGGGCTTACGGATGTTTCCGTATCGCCATGCAGCTTCTTCCCGAAGGGGCAAACCAAGTAGGTTGGATTTTTATAATATTGTCCGTGATCGGGGTGGTTTATGGAGCGTTCTGCGCCGTTTCCCAAAAAGACTTGAAATACATCAACGCCTATTCATCGGTTTCGCACTGCTGCCTGATCTTGTTCGCCATCCTGATGTGGAACAAGACGGCCATGACGGGTGCCGTGATGCAAATGGTGTCGCACGGAGTGATGACAGCCTTGTTCTTTGCGCTGATCGGGATGATTTACGGACGTACACACACACGCAACCTGACCGAACTCGGTGGTTTGATGAAAATCATGCCTTTCCTTGGTGTGGGCTACATCATTGCCGGTTTGGCTTCCTTGGGGCTTCCCGGGCTGAGCGGATTCGTGGCTGAAATGACCATCTTCGTGGGATCATTTGCCCATGCGGATGTGTTCACGCGTGTCTTCACAGTTATATCCATCACAACGATCGTGATTACGGCCGTTTACATCCTGCGTGCGGTGGGAAAAGTGCTGTATGGCCCGGTGGTGAACGACCATCACTTGGAATTGACAGATGCCAAATTCACCGAGCGGCTGGCCATAGTTGTCCTCATTATCGGGGTCGCAGGCATCGGCTTGTATCCGGGATGGATTTCGGAGATGATAGGCGCAAGCTTGACATTCGTGCATTGATGCGGTGCTTCGTTTGAAAGAAGAAATTTTGTATATAAAAATATAAGAAAAGAGATAAAATGGATTTGAGTAATTATTTGTTGATGAAGCATGAATTGTCGCTTGTAGCGGTATTCCTGATCTTGATGATTTATGACCTGTTTGCTTCGGACAACGCCAAAAAATACTTTTTCCCCATCGCGATTGGCCTGTTTCTGGTGCACACGGTGGCCGGATTCTTCT
>MKRS01000281.1 GCA_001897035.1 Bacteroidales bacterium 45-6 | reverse complement strand
CCTCGCAATGGTCGCCCAACCTTGCCTCCGATGCCTTATACTACCTTTGGGACTGCCCGGCACAAAGCTACCCTTTCACCATCGTCTATGAGTACGAAGTGGAATGGAAAAACGGGATCACTCATTGCCCAATCTTCTTTCCGCAGGAAGACTACAACCAGACCATCCAGCAAGCCTCCTACACCGTGCAAGTTCCCACCGGCACAGAGATTCTGATCTATCCCAACAAGCTGGTGCCTGCACCAACCAAAAGCGATGCACCAACCCTCACCACTTACAAATGGGAAGTAAAGGACATCCCTACCGTCGAGCAAGAACCGTTTTCGCCTTCAATCGATGAGCTTTCGCCCTTGCTCTACGTTGCGCCAAAGCGATTTTATTACGACGGCTACGAAGGCTCTTTCGAATCGGTCAAGGCCATGGGCGACTTCCAGAACAAACTCAACGAGGGCCGCAGCATCTTGACCGATGCCACCAAACAAAAAATAATAGAACTCACCAAAAATGCCAAGGGCGACAAGGAAAAAGTGAAAATTCTATACGACTACCTGGGTCAAAACACCCGCTACGAGAGCATCCAACTTGGAATTGGCGGATGGCAACCCATCCCGGCAGCAGATGTATGCAAAAATGGATTCGGCGATTGCAAGGGACTTTCGTTTTACCTGAAGTCCATGCTCGAAGCAGTAGGCATTCCATCCAACTACACGGTGATCCGGTTAGACGAAGAGGACAAACAGCTAAAGGACAACTTCACAGCCTTCTTCAAGTCCAACCACGTCATCCTGCAAGTGCCTCTTCCCAAAGACACACTCTGGCTGGAATGCACCGCAGCCAACAAAGTACCCTTCGGATTCGTCCATAATGGAATAGCAGGCCACAATGCGGTGGTCGTCACCCCAAGCGGAGGACATCTGCAAAAACTGCCGGATTATCCCGATTCGGCAAATGCGTCGTCAAAAAACGTTCTGATGAAGTTCAAAAAAGGGGAAACAGCCGAAATAAACTTGGCGTGTACTTATCGCCTCAAAGAATACGACGAGCTCATGTTCCTAAGCTATAAGAAACCAAACGAGCAGGTGGATTTTGTCAGGCAAACCATCCAAATTCCAAACGCCAATGTGTCTCAACTTACTCTCTCGGAAGAAAAATCGGCAACACCTTTCTTCTCCCTGAATTATAAAGTGACAGCGTCTCCTTTTGGCACATCCACCGGAAGCCGCTATTTCCTTCCGGTAAATGCCTTTCGAAAAAATGACTTCAAACTGAGAAAGAACAAACGGGTAAACGACATTGTGATAAATAACGGCTGGAAAGAATCCGACAACATAGAAATCGAGTTGCCAGAGGGAGCAGACGTAGAATACCTTCCTCAATCTATCGCATTCAAATCTTCATTTGGAGACTTTCAATCGTCCGTCAAGCAAGTTGGAAAGACAATCCATATCAGCCAACAACTTCTCTTTCATAGTGGAAGATGGGCACCCGAAAAATACAAGGAATTTCTCGATTTCTTGGAGAAAGTGAGTGCGGTGTACAACGACGCCATTGTAGTAAAAGCGGGAAGTTGAGCCCTGGCACTTCGAAACCAGCTTGCCAAAACATATTTAGTTGAATCCATACCCAATAATGACGGCCACCCTCCCGGGCGGCCGTCATCCAATAATTAATATCAAAAAGTAATAATGTGATTTTTCCGCAAAGATTTACTTCAGGTTAATTTCTACAACAGCCGGTTTCAATCCCTTGGCCTTGGCTTCGAAACGGAGCTTGCCCGGCGTTTCAGATGCTTGTGCGATAGCAGTCAACTGGCCACTAAAGACAGGCATCTTTGGCAGGTGAAACAGGTCGAGGCTCGTGGCATCGCCGTTTGCCGCCGCCCGGTAAGTGCCATTGCCCTTCACCGAAAATTCCACCATGCGCTTGTCGTCGGGGCAAAGGTTTCCATCCTTGTCCACCACGCTCACCGTGAAATAGACCAAGTCCTTCCCGTCTGCTGAAATTTCTTTCCGGTCGGGAACGATCTTCAAATGATCGGGTCTCCCTGCCGTGCGGACTGTTTTCTCCTCCACGGCTTTTCCGTTGGCATCGTACGCCACCACTTTCACTTCTCCTGGTTGATAAACGGCATTCATCCACATCAGCCGGTAGCGGCTTGTCACCGACGAGTTGTTCTTGGTTTGCCGTCCGTAACTTTTGCCGTTGATAAACAATTCGGCCGAAGGATAATTGGTGTAAACAAACACGGGTGTCACCTTTCCTTCGCGTCCCGGCCATGTCCAGTGCGGCAAGATGTGAAGCGTGTTTTCCGTTTTGTTCCATACACTTTTGTATAGGTAATATCTGTCTTTGGGAATGCTTGCCAGATCAATGATGCCAAACAAGGAGCTGTGGCTGGGCCAAGCATCGGTGTCGTAAGGCGAGGGTTCACCCAAATAGTCGAATCCCGTCCAGACGAATTGTCCGATAGCCCATTCGTTGTCATCAGCCATGGCCAAGTCTTCGTCGGGGATGTTGGACCAGGAACAATATTCGAGGTCGTAGGACGAGGACTGGTGATCGCTATGCAATACGTCCGCTTTCTTTTCCACGGGGAATTTATACACGCCGCGCGAGCTGACGGTGGAGGTTGTTTCGCTTCCCAACAGGATGTTTTGAGGAAGTTTGCCATAAGCATCCTTGTAGCGGTTAACCCGGTAATTGAGTCCCGGAACATCCATCACAGCACCAAATCCGTTGTCAAGGATGCAGGACACTTTGTCCATTCCGCAAGTCACCAACCGGGTAGGATCTTCCCGGTGGCAGATGTCCCGCAAGAATGTGGCCACCTTATATCCTTGCGGACTGCATTGGGAAGGTACTTCGTTGCCGATGCTCCAAAGAATCACGCTGGGGTGGTTGCGGTAGTGGTGAATCATGTTCACTAAATCTTTTTCAGCCCATTCGTTGAAATAACGGTGGTATCCGTTGGCACATTTGGCGATGTCCCATTCGTCGAAAGGCTCCAACATCATCAGGAATCCCATCTCGTCACAAAGTTCCACCAGTTCGGGAGCCGGCATGTTGTGCGAGGTGCGGATGGCATCGCATCCCATTTCCTTGAGCAAGGTCAGTTGGCGGCGGAGGGCTGCCACATTCACTGCTGCACCGAGAGGGCCTAAGTCGTGGTGGTTGCAAACGCCCTGAAATTTCCGTTTTACACCGTTCAAGAAAAATCCCTTATCAGCAATAAACTTGATGTCGCGCACACCAAAACGGGTGGAATACGCGTCCACCAATTTCCCTTTCAGGTAGATCTTCGATTTAGCCGTATAAAGGTAAGGAGTTTCAGGTGACCAAAGGCTGGGCTGATCGATCGTGAAATTCTGTTCGAATGGTTGCCCGTGGCTAATTTTGAGCGTATTGTCTTTTGACGAAACAGTTTTTCCACCTGCATCCACAATCTCGGTAACGATGCGTACTTCTTCTTCGTCCGAATTCTGGATCTCAGTTTTCAACTTCACGGAAGCGTATTCCTTAGAGACAAAAGGGGTGGTGATGTAGGTTCCCCAAACAGGCACATGCACCTCGTCGGTGACGATGACATGCACGTTGCGGTAGAGACCCGCCCCAGGATACCAACGCGAAGATTGGGGTTTGTTCTCAAGCCTCACGGCAAGCGTATTGGCTTTGCCATCTGCGGTCAGCAAGTCGGTGACATCGCAGTGGAAGGAGTTGTAGCCGTAGGGCCAGAAAATAGCTTTCTGCCCGTTGACAAACACCTGCGCCTCACTCATGGCTCCGTCAAAGACCAAGGAAACCCGTTTTTCATGTTTCTTGAAACCATCCACGTCAAAAGAAGTGCGATACCACGCTGTTCCAACATAGGGCAATCCGCCGGTGCGTCCTGTCTTGAGAGAAGCATCCTTCTCCCCGTTTTGGGTGACAGCCACGTCTTGCAAGTCGTTCTGCCGATCAAAAGGCCCGTAAATGGCCCAATCGTGCGGAACACTGACAGTCTGCCAACGTTGATCGTTAAAATTCTTTTGCACGGCATCGGGAAAATCTCCTTTCGAGAATTTCCAGTTCTTCTCCAGTTGAAATTCTTGCCGCTGCGCATGAAGGACAAAGCAGCCTGTTATGGCTAATGCGAGGAAGGTTAGTTTTTTTATCATAATTCCTAATATAATATCGAGTTGTAAATGCAAAGAACTAATTTTCTCTGCATCCTTTGCGAGAAGCCTTTGCGTAAAAAATAGTTTCACGCAAGCAAAGTCGCAAAAGAAAAAACACGCAGAGGACGCAGAGATTTCTACCAGCAATGCCATTTTCCCTCGTCAGGATCTCCGGAAAGGGACTTACACGTCTGCATAAGTGTGTCACCCATCAGGTGAAGGTGATTTGCACGCTTACTTAAGTGCGTCATCCATCGGGTGACAGTACTTTACACCCGTGTTTGGAGGCTTCACCAGCGGGTGAAGGTGTTCTGCACCGATGCTTAAGGGCTTCATCCGGTAGGTGAAACCTCCCTGCACACTTGCAAGTCCTCTTCACCCATTGCTGATGGCTTGTTGACTGCTAACAGTTAACTGCCTAACTGTCATTTGAAGGCATCCAATGCAGCCGTTGGCTTGCCTTGATCGTCAAAAGCACCCAGCAAGTAGCTCTGCCAGCCGTTGTAGGCTTGGGGTTCCCAATAGAAAATGCCGAGGCACTTGTTGTTGGACACCGATTTGGCCTTAGCCACCAAGTCAGAGAGAAATGCCTTAGCTTGAATTCCTTCAGAAGCGGCAAATCCGACTTCGCAGATCATCACCTCCTTGCCGTAGTGGCTCACCATGTCGTTCATGTTGGCCAAGCACTGCTGGTTAAGTGTTTGCCAATTGTCCACCGAAGGATAGAGCGACATACCAATAACGTCAAATTTTGCTCCATATTGAGTCAATCCGTCAAAAATCCAGCGGTAGAGGTTGTTGTCGAAACCGTTGTCTATATGCACAATCACTTTTGCATTCGGATACACCGTTTTCACGGCATCGTATCCGGCGGTGGTGAGGTCGGCATAATTCTGCATGTTGTCGGAAGCCTTTCCGTCGGCCCACAACATGCCGTTGCGGGTCTCGTTGCCCACTTGCACCCATTCCACGTCCACACCGTTATCCTTCAACTTTTTCAGAACATCAGCCGTGTGTGAGGCAACTGCCGTTTTCAAGTCGGCAAAACTCAAATCTTTCCAAGCAGCGGGTTTGGTTTGGTTGGCCGGGTCGGCCCAAGTGTCGCTGTAATGGAAATCGATCAAGACACGCATGCCGAGGTCTTTGGCACGCAATGCCTTCACCAGTACATCGCTGGCATTGCACCATCCGTCTTCGGGATTCACCCACACCCGCAAGCGGATGGAGTTCACCCCCAAGTCGCGGAGGATGTGCATACATTCCTTTTGCCGTCCCAGGCTGTCGTAGAAAAGGATGCCCGATTTTTCCATCTGGGTGAGCCAGCTCACATCCGCCCCCTTGGCAAAGCCTGTCATGTCGGAGGTCTTTTCTTCGGGAAATTTGGGAGCATCGTCGTCCTTGCAAGCAGCAAGGCCCAAAAGAGCCATTGCTGCAAGTATCATATAATTTCTGAATTTCATAACCTTGTCATTTTTTTAATTGATTGAATAAGTTCCGGCAATCAGGTTCACGGTCATCGTGTGTGTCCCAACAGAAAGCTTGGCATCATCGGTGATGTTCGCACCTTTGTAATATAGTTTCCCAGCGGATCCGCCGAATTTCACATCCCAGTTGTCCTTTATCAGGTAGATCGTGAATCCCCAAGCGGAAGGCTTGCTGATGGTGATCGTTCCCGAATAAGTGCCGGCAGTGGAAGTTGCAGCCAAAGGGACATCAAAAGTCCAGCTGTCGTTCAAGCCCGAAACAAATATCTGATTCCCCACCGAAGTCAATGAATAGGTCAACGCCTTCAAAGATACATCAAAAAGATAAAGCCCAGCCGTCGGTGCGGAAATATTGGCACTACCCTTGGCCACCAAAGTGCCCGTGTAGGCATCTCCGCCAGCCATCGTGTATTTGTCGTTCCAATCGTCTTTTGTAGGATTGAAAGTATAGCCCCATTTTGAATCGACGTTCAATACTCCGGCATAAGCCAAGTTGTCTTCGTTGTAGAGGTTAAGGAAGTTGTCGAAGTTCCAGCCTGCTCCTGTACGGTTGTCGTCAACTCCTGGCACATACAGATACTGACTCACTGTTGGAGTGGGAGTTGATCCCGCCACAGCCGTGCAGGTAAATGCTTTCGGGTTGCTCAGGTCGAGAGTCAGCGTGTATTGCCCTGCTTGCGGCACGGCTACCGAAATGGGTCCGGCATCTGCGCCCACAGCCAGATTGCTTCCGCTCTGTACGAATCCGAAGGGAGTGCTGACTGCTTGTGTATCGTCCGTCCCGGTGGAATAATCGTATTGCAAACCTGTCGTTGCAAGCTTGACACTGATGGTTCCAGCCGAAGCGGCGGTGAAGGCGGCTGTCCATTTCAGGGAAGATTTGTCGAATGTCATGTCTGCCGTGATGTCGCCGCTTACTTTCATGGACGGAAGATAAAGTGCCGACCACTGTTTCTTGGTAGTGTTTACAATGGCGTAATAGCAACCTGTTGATCCCGGGAACCAAAAGTTCCAGCTACCTGAAGCTGATGAGGCTTCGAACGCTTTTTGGGTAACAGCATCATTTCCCCAAGTGGTGCCGTCTCCTTCTTGCAAGAAGAAATTAGCCCATCCGGCAACGCCCATAAATCCTTTGTAAACGCCATCCGAATTTGGAGAAGCCAAGGTGACGGCGGTCAATGCTTTGTTCTTGTCCAACACGAAACCGATGGTCATGTCGATGGTGTAAGGAGTGACCGATACGGTAGCCGTGTTGCTGTACACCGGGGTCATGTTTGCCCCGAGATAGGCTTTCAGGCGGAAATAGACATTCGTGGCGACATCACCCGCCATCCCGAGACTTTTGGCCAAGGTGTTCAGTTCTGAGCCCAGATATGCTTTCGAGAGGTTCGTTTCCTGCGACTCCACCACATTGCTCGAAAAATCTTCCTTGGTGGAAGCCTGTAAATAGGTGGTCAATACATGGGGAACAGACATGTCGGGATTGCTGATAGCAATCGTCTGACTGGTCCATGCCAGGGAGAGCATCACTTCCTTGGAGTTGTCCTTGGTCAACACCACCTTGCTGTCGGCAGCGGTGAGTTTGTTGCTATCGAGACTCGACAAGTAGATCTTGTCCCAGTCCGTATCGCAAGAGGAGAACGCCAACAACATGGCAAACATCCCCAGCAAATAGTTGAATCTATTTTTTGTTTTCATTATCTTTCGGTAAAAGGGCGGTTAATAATTCTCGTTATGCAAATTCGGATTGGCCGTCAGGTCGGATGTCGGGATCGGATAGATGTTGTATTTGCTGTCCACAGCTTTTCCGTCTTTCGTTCCCCCTTTCCATTGCCACAAATAGGAGGCAGTGGTGAATTTGCCGAAACGGATCAGGTCTGTTCGGCGGGAACATTCCCAGTACAATTCTCTGGCACGTTCGTCGAGATAGAAATTTACGGTCAAATCGGCAGCGGTCAATTTTCCGTTTGTTTCGTAGTTGTCGCCAAAAGCGCGTTGGCGCAATTGGTTGAGATAGCCCAGAACATCTTCAGTTGAACTTCCTGTGCCTCCACGAGCGACAGCTTCACCCAGCATCAAATAAACGTCTGCCAAACGGAATACGGGGAAGTCGGTGTTGACACCGCCTGTAGCCGTATTGGATGCCACTTCTCCGGCATCGGTCAAGTTAGTCCATTTGGTTACGAAGTAGCCATAGCTTTGGTTGTCGATGGCATCCAGATATTGGGTTTGTCCTTCCTTGAAGAAGAGTTTACGTCCGTCCTTGTCGTTGAACAAGGCGGGCAATTCGCCCCGTGCGCGGAACATTCCCCAACCGGTTGTCACCCCATAATCGGCAGGCTTCTGGTAATCGGAAGTGTTGCTCACCGCCCCGCAAACGAGGTAGGTGGTGGAACCCCAGCTCACCGTGTGGGTGGCATCCACCGGGAAGGAGAAGATGATTTCGTCGGTACGTTTGTCGTTGTCAGCGTTGAACAGTTTCTTGTAGTCCGGGTCCAAGGAATAGCCGTCAGCAATCACTTTTTTGCAATAAGTGACACAATCGGTGTAGTGATCCACTCCGGTATATACCACCGAGTTCAAATATAATTTTGCCAACAGCGTGTATGCTGCATCCTTGTTGGCACGACCGTATTCTACTTTGCTTAACAAGTCTGCATCGATAGCCTTCAATTCGCTTTCGATAAATGCAAACACTTGCGTAGCCGTATAACGGGGCGGAATGTATGTTCCCACGGGATCGTTTTCGGTTACGAACGGAATGTTGCGGTACAAGTCCAAGGCATGGTAGTACGACAAGGCGCGCAAGAAACGGGCTTCCGCACGGAAATGCTTTATCTCGGTTTGTTCGCTTTCGGTGAATCCCGCAATCTTCGAATCGGTGGCATTGCGCAGGAATTCGTTGCATAGAGCTATGTTGTAGAAAATGCGGTAGTACATGTCGGACACCCAAGGATCGTTGGCATCCCACGAGAGGTAACTCAAATCGGTCACTTTATCGCCTTCGAGCCAAGTGGAAGCCACTTCATCGGTGCCCGCTTCCTGCAAATTGAAGAAACAACGCATGTAATCTTGCCCGCTGTTGCTGGAAAGATCAGAGTTCCCACCCCCTTTTTCCTGCCCTGTAGTCACATAAGCCACATACAATTTGGCCAACACCGATTTGTAATTGGCAGCCGAAGAATAGACGTCGCCCGATGTGGTTTGTTCGTGTGGTGTTTGGTTGAGGTCGTCTGTACAGGCACCTAAGCCGAAAATAACAGCCACACATAGCGAAAATATATAAATAACTTTTTTCATCGTTTTCAATTTTATGAGATTAGAAATCAAACCCTAAACTCAGGGAGAAGGTTCGTGGACGGGGATAGAACGACAGGTCCATCCCATTGGGGACTTCGGGATCCACTCCGTTGTATTTCGTAATCGTGAACACATTCTGCACCATGGCCGTCAAGTTGACATGCTTGGGGAATGTGTAGGTGAGCGAGAGGTTGTCCATCTTGATGAAGGAAGCGTTCCGCACGTAATAGTCTGACAAGTATTGGCGGTTTTGGAAGCCGGTTTCCAAGTAATTCTTGTTGAGATTGTTCAACTGGTAAGAATTGTAGCTAACCGTACTCCAAGCGCCGGTGTTCATCGCCATGCCGTTATATACGTAGTTGCCCAAGTTAGCCCTCAGGCTGGTGCTCAACCTCAGGTTCTTATAGCGTAACGAAGTGCTTAGGCCCAAAATATAATCGGGGGCAGGCGAATGGAAACGGTACAAATCCGAAGAATTGATGGCGCCGTCGTTGTTCACATCGGCATAAGCTCCTTCGATGGGTTTGCCCGTGCTGGCATCATACAATTGGTGATACACATAGAACATGTAAGGAGCGTATCCTTCTGTCAGCACCTGAAACTGATAGTTGCCAATATTGGGCCCAATCAAGGTATTGGTCTGCGTACCGCCACCAACCAATGACAGGTTCTTCACTTTTTGGGTCTGCCACGACATGTTGTAGCTCACATTCCAAGTGAAATCCTTGTTGTCGATAGGCGTTGCATTTAATGTCAGTTCCCAGCCTTTGCTGTCCACGTTTCCGACGTTTGTCAAAACGGTTTTTGCAAAATTCACACCCGCCGCAGAAGGCACTGTTGCCAGCAAATCTTTGGTTTTACGGGTGTAATAATCGAACGAGCCGGTGATTTTATCTTTCAGGAATCCGAAATCAACTCCGTAGTTCCAGGAAGTGGTAGTTTCCCATTTCAAGTTGGAAACATAAGCCGACGGGCGGTAAGAATAATAATATTGGTTGCCGAATTGCACTTGTGCACCATCTTGGCTCATCATATAGACAGGCAAATAATTGTAATTGCCGATCCCATCCTGCTGTCCTGTCACCCCGTAGCTGGCACGAAGTTTCAAGTTGCTCAAGGCTTTCACTGGCTTCAAGAACGATTCTTCGTTAAGCCTCCAAGCCAAGGCTACCGATGGAAATGTTCCCCAATGGTTATCCGGGTTGAAGCGCGAAGTACCGTCGCTACGGACTGTCGTGGTCAACACATACCTGTCCATGAAGGTATAGTTCAAACGTCCGTAATAGGAGATCAAGGCATGACGCTCGTCTTTCGCAGCCAGAGAAGATTGGGCTTCACCCAAGGTATTCAATTCCGAATAAGCCGGAGCGGTCGTTTTCCAAAACTGGTAATCATATCCCGCCGTAGCATCGATGTTGCTATGGATGGCGTCAAACGTCTTGTTGTAGTTTAAATAGGTGGTCAACAGTCGGTTGGAGCTTTTTTGTGGCCCATAACTATAGTCGCGACCTTTTGTCAAGAAGTTTTCAGCTGCAGCAGCCGATTCGTAAATCGAGCCTTTTCCTTCGGCATAATCGTATCCGAGTGTGGCATGAAATTTCAATTCCGGGAGGAAGTGCATCTTATAGTCCACATCTAAATTTCCGATCAGGCGTTTCACCTTGCTGGTGGAATGGTATTGGCGAAGCAAACCCAGCGGGTTGCGAACTCCGCCGTTGACAGGTACGCCAGTGTTGTCTAATGCCTCGTTGTAACCACCGAAAGCATCTTCACCAGAGTACACTGGGATGGTCGGGTTGAATGTGGTTGCCGCCCAGATCGCCGACGAATTGATGAAACGGTTGTTGTTCAACGAACCTTTGCCGTTCAATGTTACTTTCAAATTGTCGTCGAAGAAATAAGGTGAAAGGGTGAAGCTTCCCGTCATTCGTTCCGCATTGTCTGTCTTTACTAAACCATTCTGGTTGTAATACCCCAAAGAAGCACGGATCGGCCATTTGGGAGCAATTCGTCCGGCAATGCTCACGTTGTTGTCCGTTCCAAATGCTGTCTGGTAGATTTGCTTGTTCCAGTCGGTATTCGCATTTCCCAACAAAGCCTTTTGAGCATCCGTCCCGTTTGCATTTATTACGTCAACAAATTGTTGGTAAGAAAGCATGTCGGCTACTTTGGTGCGGGTTTGTATCGAATTTGTGGTTGAATAGTTCACTTTCACACCCGTTCCAGTTCCTTTCTTCGTGGTGATAAGAATGACCCCGTTTGAAGCACGCGAGCCGTAAATCGCCGTCGAAGAAGCATCTTTCAGGATGGTCATGCTCTCGATATCGTTCGGATTGATAAGGCTGAGGAAATTGCCGCTGTTGCCGCTGATGCCTCCACTTTCCAACGGAACGCCATCCAACACGATCAAGGGGTCGTTGCTGGCATTCAAGGAAGCACCGCCTCGGATACGAATCGTGCTACCGCTGGTGGGTGAGCCGCTGTTGGACATGATTTGCACGCCCGAGACCTTTCCATTAATCAATTGTTCGGGTGAACTGATGAGGCCTTTATTGAAATCCTTGCTGCTGACACTGCTTACCGAACCGGTGAGGTCACTCTTGCGGGTGGTTCCGTAACCAATCACCACCAC
>MKRS01000280.1 GCA_001897035.1 Bacteroidales bacterium 45-6 | reverse complement strand
TGCCGAGTTCACCGCCCCCGATAACAACGATTTGGTGTCGATGCCAATCTTGGGCTTGGTGAATGTGCCGCCGATGGTGATGCCGATATTGTCCACGTATTTATTGGCTAAGTTCTTGGGAAGGGTCACTGTCCCTTTGTAGTCAATCGTCTGATCCAGACCGGTGGTTCCCGATAGGTTTAGTTGGCCACCGTTGGCATTCACGGTGAAGGGTTTGGTGTTGACCCTGCCGTTTTCGATGGTGAATGGCAGCTTCAAATCTTTCACTGCCAAAGATTTTAAGGCGTCGGTCTTGAGGCTGGAGGCCAGGGAATTCAACACTTCCGTGCCTTGCACCTTCACATCGGACGACTGGAGCAATCCATTCATTGTGAGTGTTTTCAACATGTCCAAATAGTTGCTTCCCATCACGCTGTTCATGTTGAAGTTCATGGAATAGTTTCCTCCTATTTTTTCGAAGATGGGCGCAAATTTCTGAACCATTTCCACCGATTTGAAGGTCTGGGCGAAGGACACGTTGGAGAGTTTCATGTCCATAGCCACTTTCGGTGCCTTGGGGTTTGCAGCCGTATTGTAGGTCCCGTTCATCAGCAATGAGCCACCCAAAGCGTTTCCTCCAAGGTTTTTGAAGGATAGGATACCGTCTTTCACCGAAATAGTTCCTGAGACATTGGTCATGTCAATTTTTTCGTACACCACTTGCTTCATTTTTCCGTTCAACGTGAAATCGAGGTTTTTGGGCACTTCAAATGTAGGCAAGGCCGAATTGTCCGCAGCGGCAGTCGTGGTAGCTGTTCCTGTCATGAAATCATTCAGGTTCAGGTAATTGGATGAAAGGTTAAGCGTTCCTTTCAAAGTCTTGTTTTTGAGGGCATAAGCCAACAGGTTGTCCAAACGGCCATTTGCTGCTATGTCGTTCCGCCCGATTTTCGCCTGGAAATTCTCCAAGTTAACGAATTGGGGGGAGAACTGCATCGACATGGTGCTGATTGCCACCAGAGGCATGGCTGCAGAGCGGTAGTTGAGTCCCGTCACTTTCAATCCGCCGGAAGCTTTCACCTTGTCGTATTGCTCTTTTTCGACGTAAGACATACGTGTGGCGACATTCAAATTGGCATCCAAACGACCAGAAAGCTCTGTTCCTTTTTCCAAGGGATAGACGTCTTTAATCATGTTCAGGTCGATGATTCCTTTCATCCGGGCATCCAGATTGGGGTCGGAAATAGGCGTGGACACTTTCAGGACAGCCGCAAATGGATTCCCACCCATGTTGAAGTCGAACTTGCTGATGTCAACCACGGTCTTGTCGAGCGAACCGCCGGGGCTTGCCACTTTCATGTCCACATTGATTCCTGTCACCGATTTCGGCAGGGAGGGATATTGGAACATCCCGTTCTTCACCAACAACTTCAGGTTGAAGGCGGGATATTCTTCTCCTTTCATCACCCCTTTCACATAAGCATCCAAGGCGGCTGTTCCCGAAGCTTTCACATCCTTGAAGTTGTCGGTGTACATGGCGGGGAGCAGCGACAAAATATCTTTAAATTGGGTGTCGGGTGCTTTCATCTTGAGGTCAAATTCCATGCCGTCTTCTCCTGTCAACATGGCAAACGTGCCATCTATTGTCGCCTTTACTGCATTGATTTCCAATACGCTGTTGATAAAACTGAACGTGAATTTGTTCAGGTCGGCTTTGATGGAAGCGTTGGCCGTAGTTTTCACCTTGTAGATATAAGGGATCTTCGACATGTAGAAGGAAAGT
>MKRS01000279.1 GCA_001897035.1 Bacteroidales bacterium 45-6 | reverse complement strand
AACAAAATGGACCGTTCCGGAGCAGACTTTTTCGACGTGGTTCGTCAAATCAAGACTGTGTTGGGAGCAACTCCTTGCCCGATCCAAATTCCGATCGGTGCAGAAGAACACTTCAGGGGCATCGTTGACTTGGTGACCATGAAAGCCATGTACTGGCACGACGAAGCAATGGGAGCCGACTACGAATTGGCCGACATCCCTGCTGACGTGTTGGCGGAAGCCGAAGAGTGGAGAGAAAAAATGTTGGAGCAAGTGGCTGAATGCGATGAAGCTTTGATGGAAAAATTCTTCGACGATCCTTCTACCATCACCGAAGAAGAAATCCTTGTGGCTTTGCGCAAAGGTACCTTGAACATGCAGATCAACCCCATGCTATGTGGCTCTTCGTTCAAGAACAAGGGCGTGCAACCATTACTGGATGCCGTTTCCAAATTCTTGCCAAGCCCTATCGACACAGAAGCCATCGAAGGAATTGATCCCCGCACCGATGAAACCATCGTGCGCCACCCAAGTCCAGATGAGCCTCTTTGCGCCTTGGCGTTCAAGATCGCTACCGACCCCTTTGTGGGGCGTTTGTGCTTCTTCCGTGTATATTCAGGAGAACTTCCTGCCGGATCTTACGTATATAACCCACGTTCCGACAAGAAAGAACGTATTTCTCGCTTGTTCCAAATGCACTCCAACAAGCAGAACCCGAAAGATGTGATCGGTTGTGGTGACATTGGCGCGGGAGTTGGATTCAAGGATATCCGCACAGGTGACACCTTGTGTAACGAAGATAGCCCCATCGTATTGGAATCTATGGACTTCCCCGAACCAGTGATCGGTATCTCCATCGAGCCTAAGACTCAGAAAGACATCGACAAGTTGTCCAATGGTCTGGCTAAGTTGGCCGAAGAAGATCCAACATTCCGTGTGCATACTGACGAAGATTCTGGTCAAACGATCATCGAAGGTATGGGTGAGCTTCACTTGGAAATCATCATCGACCGTTTGAAACGTGAATTCAAGGTGGAATGTAACCAGGGCCGTCCTCAAGTTTCTTACAAGGAAGCTATCCGTGACACTGTTGAACTTCGTGAAGTTTATAAGAAACAATCGGGTGGACGTGGTAAGTTTGCCGACATCATCGTGAAGGTTGGACCTGCTGACGAAGAATTCGAAGGCGAATTGCAATTCGTTGACGAAGTGAAGGGTGGTAACATTCCGAAGGAATTTGTCCCTTCCGTTCAAAAAGGATTCCTCTCAGCCATGAAAAATGGTGTGCTTGCCGGATTCTCTTTGGATAAGCTGAAAGTAGTCTTGGTGGATGGATCTTTCCACCCCGTTGACTCCGACCAGCTATCGTTTGAGCTTTGTGCCCGTTTTGCATTCAAGTCGGCTTCCGAAAAGGCAAGACCGATCCTGCTTGAACCGATCATGAGCTTGGAAGTTGTGACTCCCGAAGAAAGCATGGGTGACGTGATTTCCGACTTGAACAAACGTCGTGGTCAAGTGGAAGGAATGGAATCGAGCCGTTCTGGTGCCCGCGTGGTGAAGGCTAAAGTTCCATTGGCGGAAATGTTCGGCTATGTGACTTCTTTGCGTACAATCACTTCCGGCCGTGCTACTTCAGCCATGACATTCTCTCATTACGAAGAAGTGTCTGCGTCTATCGCCCGTCAAGTGCTTGAAGAAGCTAAAGGTCGCGTGGACTTGATTAAGTAATATAAAATGTGAAGCACGGTGAGGTTAGTAAATGACTCTTAATCACACCGGGCTTCATT
>MKRS01000278.1 GCA_001897035.1 Bacteroidales bacterium 45-6 | reverse complement strand
TTATTTTTCTTATGTTCAAGCAAAGCTAAATTCCCCTTCACAAAATTCATATTCCCTGTTTGGCCTTCTCCGGTATAAGAAAATACGTTCTCGTTTTCCCATTGATCTTTGTAACCATGTTTATGGCCGGTAGTACCTGAAAAAATGAAAATGTAAGGATGCGTAGCAGAAACGGAAATTCCAGACTGGCGACTTCCTCCATAGGAGTCGTGAATAGTAGATCGTTGAATAATTTCATTTATTGTAAAGTCTGGCTGCAAAAGCGTTATGGAATTACGCTTGTTAAATTACAACATTTGTTCAAATTTTGCATAGGTGATAGATAATGACGGTTTTAAGTAACCGTTCTGTCGGGCCTGTAGCGAAGCTGTCCTTTGTATGTTATTTGTTTAGCACATAGCTTGTTTCATACTTTGCACAATGTATATGCTCAATAATGAGCCGAATGTGTCGCTGATATTCATCAATGTGCTTCATGAGTAGTTGAATAGTATTGTTGAAGTATCCCGCCCAGGCGGGACAGGCTGCAACAAAAGCCCAATAGAAATTCAACTGCTAGTTACCCAAATAATGATTTTCTGCCCGCCTATTTGCTCAGCTTTTTCAATTTCCTTTTAATATTACACATATGCCGCTCCCGTAACTTCCAGCCTTTGCAGCATCTATACTTATAAGAGATAGAAGCCGGGACTTAAGCTTATCATACACTTTATCATACGCTTTATGTTTTTACAAGAAGGTAGTGTTTTTGTATATTATTGATAATAAATAGCTTATAAATTTTGATTGTAAACACACGCTTAAGTTTATCATACACTTTATCGCTTACTATTTGCTTTGTGGCGGTATTTTTATAACAGTCCAGCTCCCCGCTTTTCGTGAACTGGTGCGTTTTAACAAGCCCACCCCCTTAATTGAGAAGTATATTTTGAGATCGAGGTGTGACCGTGACCAATTATTTCAGATAGCTCAGGTTTGGTTATAAACGCATTGTTGTTAATCGCTTTTAGAACATTGATTAACGAAGGGGTCAGGTATGGTATCCAGGTATCTATCCACCTTTCAAACTCCATCGGCCGGTAAAACGTTACAGTGAAAAAGCCCTCCAGACCAAAAGCCGGCTCCGGCAGGTTCGCGCGGGCCATTTCATCTTTCATCCGCTTAATCCCTGAGCCAATTTTTTCTACCATTTCCATCCGGAGGAAAAGCCCGAACACAAGTGATTTGCGCGAAAAGCTCCTGGTGCCAAACTCTTCTTTTGGTATGCTAAGCACTAAGCCGCCCGGGTTGGTTATATCTACCCTGTCATCGAATATTTCTACCAAAAGTTTTATCGTCCATTATATGCACTTTATCAGTGCCTTTAAAAAGCAGGCAGCGGGTAATAGCCTGAGGGAAGAACCTTTGCGGATTTCGGCCAAAAAACAACGCCGCGCCGTTTTTAAACTGGTGATCGTTGGTTACTAATTGCAGGTTGTCCAAGAGGGTTTGTTGCGGCAGCACATTGCTTATACCAGCAGTAGTAAGAAACCGGTTAAAGAGGTCGTGGTCAAAATCATCAGGGTGTTTAAAATTCCTGCACGGCCCTTCGTCAAAAAATATCCTGTCGGACAACTGGAAGAATTCCCGCATTTGATCGGCGGAAGTAATTTTTTCGGAATTAGGCCCATTGCGCACAAAAATGCTTCCGGAAACTATATAGGGCTTTTCCCTGCCTGATTTACATTGCAGGCAAAGCACAGTTTTACCGTCTCTGGTAAGCTCCTGAA
>MKRS01000277.1 GCA_001897035.1 Bacteroidales bacterium 45-6 | reverse complement strand
CCTCGAAGACCGTCTATTTTGAAGGAGAGGGCGGGCTTTACAGCCTTTATGCCGTGAATGCTGTGAAACTACTGGGCGACAGGCTGTCGTTTGGAGTAATAACCAGCATGATTGCGGGTACTTTCACCAACACCGAAGACCAGATTTCTTATACTTATAAGACAACTTCCAGGCTGACCCAGATCTATAACAAGGTTGGTGTACAATACCAATTTGCCAACCAAGCAGGAGATTGGGTTTTGGGAGCGACTTATGGATACAAGCAAAAAGTGAGTGTGAAAAATACCTTCTCTATCTTTTCGGGAAGCAGTGAACTGTCTTCCGAAAAGCTGAAAAATACCGACCAGTTTTTGCCTGAAAATGTTGGAGCGGGCTTGTCCTTCAAAAAGGAGAAACTTTTGTTTGCTGCCGATTACGAGTGGGAACGCTGGTCTGGATTGAAGTCGAATCTCGGCAACGTGAAGATTGGTGATGTACATAAAATCAGGGCAGGGGTAGGCTATACTCCCTATCGCGACCTCTACACTGCGCACCTGGCAAAACAATATCAGTTCGGATTTGTGCTAAACAAGTCCTATATTGAAATGAAGAACAAGGCTGCGTGGAATTACGCACTGACAACAGGTGTCGCATTTCCGCTAAGGGCCGGGCAGACACAAAAAGGAATTCTTGGAATTGGACTCGAATATGGAAGCAACCTGTCTGCACCAAGTGGTTTTGTGAAGGAAAATTATTTGATGATCAATGTCAACTTTTCTTTCATAGAGACGATGTTTGTCAGAAGCAAGATATTCTAATAGAGATATTCACGATAAATCATCATAAAAAAAGGAGTTGCAGGCTTGCAATTCCTTTTTTGATTGAAAAATCCCCGTGAGGCTTTTCCTGACGGAGATTCTCTTTTTATGTTGCGACTCTTATTTGCGCACCTTGGCTGCAACCGCAAATGCGTCTTTGCACAGTTGGGTGATCTTAGCCCAATCTTTCGCAGCGATCACTTCTTTGGGGAACAAGTTGGAACCCATGCCTACGCAGGTGGCACCTGCCCCAAACCATTTCGAAAGGTTTTCTTCCGTGGGAGCCACGCCACCAGTCACCATCACGCTTGCCCATGGCATCGGAGCCTTGATCCCCTTGATGAATGACGGGCCAACCACATCGCCTGGGAATACTTTCACCACTTCCGCACCCAATTCTTGTGCCAATCCAACCTCGGAAGCCGTTGCGCATCCCGGAATATAGGCCACTTGACGGCGATTCGCCACTTTGAAGATGTCGGGATTGAGAAGCGGACCTACGATGAAGTTAGCACCGAGTTGGAGGTACAAAGCGGCGGTAGCAGGATCGACAATGGAGCCGATTCCCAAAATCATGTCGGGGCATTCTTTGGCAGCCCATTTGTTCAGCTCACCGAAAATCTCGTGGGCGAAATCTCCTCTGTTTGTGAATTCAAAAGCTCTCACTCCACCTTCGTAGCAGGCTTTGAGCACTTGCTTGCTCACTTCGAGGTCTTTGTCGTAGAAAACAGGAATGATGCCTGTCGCTTCCATCGTTTGATAAACGTTTAATCTTTTAAATCTTGCCATTGTTCTATTTTATTTTTCCCGAAACGGACGGGTTGAATTTTCTTTTCAAAAAGATGTATCCTGAATCTCTAACTATTCAAGGATACATCTTTCATCTACTCAATAAACCAATAAAAACTATATAAAAAAATTGCGTCCTATTAGAAAGATAGGCTGTGATGCACTATCATTTACCACTTATCT
>MKRS01000276.1 GCA_001897035.1 Bacteroidales bacterium 45-6 | reverse complement strand
CGCGCTTTTTTTGTCCTTTACCAGCCTATGTGAATAGGCTTTTTTTGTACCCATAAACTTCTACGACTATGGGTGCATACAACCATTTCGAATACGGCGAGATGCTCGCCACCAAGCTGAAGGCTATCCGGCATTCGGCGGACAGGCCTCGGTTTTACAAATCGGTGGAAACAGATGCGCGTGCGGATATTGAACAACGGCTATCCGAGGCTAAAGGAACTATCCTGATTGCGCACGACAGCTTGGTGTCTGATTTCGAATACAAGAACTCAGACTCATTGATGGAGTCCATGCCTTATGAGTTTGATGTACTTTTTCAAACCGAAAGCGGCGATGCCCGGACTGTGATGGCGGCTTCCGATTCTTGCAAGAATATACTCAAGCAAATTATCAGCAAAATGATGTTGGACTATGAGGCTTCTGCCAATGGCCTTGACGCCCTTGATCCTGGTTCGTTCAAGATAGAGCCGATCGGACCTGTCCGGGATAACTTTTATGGAGCTGCGCTATTGTTTTCGCTTGCTACGGGCTTGGATTACAGGTTTAATCCTGAAGATTGGGAGGATTGAGTATGGGGTTCTATAAAGAGCAAAGCTACGGCAGCCGGAAATCAAAGTTATCCAGGAATAACCTTCCCTTCGAAATTTCTCTCGACAGCATGTCGGAGACAGAAAAATTTGCCCGCGCCCAAGATACTGAAGCTTTACAAAAATTCAACGACGACGTGAAGGCCTGGGCCATCCATGCCACGGCCCGGCTGAAAGCAAATGCCCGGATGCGGGTAGTCCGCAACCTGCTGCTTTCCGACAGCATCCGGCCAAACCTGTATTATGACCGTCAATACGGCAAGGAGGTGAACCGGATCGGGTTTTCCTTCGTGCGCGAAGGGGTTTACATCGAAAAAGGTGCGAGCCGGGGATATGGCGGTTATCGGGGCGGATCTTCCTGGTACAACCGCCGGGGGCAGTTGAAAACTGCGGAATTGGATTCCCTCATGAAAATGGGTACCGGCCGCCGCCGGGCCAATCCCTGGTTTAATCCGGTCATTGCCCAAGAACTGCCTTATTTGGCCGATCTTGTAGGCGAATATTCCGCAACCCTTCAAATCAACGCAACCAACATATTCATTGATTAACGATTATGGCAAAAGACTTAAACCGCAGCATCAAGATATACATCGACAACAGCGATGCGATGAAAAAAGCCGATTCCTTGAAAACCAAGATTTCGGCTTTGGATGACGAGCTGACGAAACTGAATGCTGCCGGAAAGCGGGAAACTTCGGAATACCAGCAAAAGGAAAAGGCATTGATCCAGTTGCAGGCTTCCTATGACCGGTACCAGCAGAAAATAAGTGCTACAGAGCAGGTTTTGAAAAATCTGTCCGGAGCTTCCCGTGAGGAACTGGAAAAAACACGCAGGGATATTCAAGGGACTTTAAGGAAAATGAGCCGTGATGCGGACGGCTATCAGGACACTGTCAAGTCCTTGATTGCGGTTGAAAAGCAGCTCAATGTTGTGAAAGCGGAGCAAAACGGGATGCTTGGGAAAAACGCCACCTTTTGGAGCCGTGCTGCCGATGGGTTCAACAAGTATTTTGGAATGCTCACCGCCTTTATTGCTACTATTACCGGACTTTCGTTTGCTTTCCGTAGCCTGGCTGAAGATGTTGCCAAGATGGACGACATCTATGCCGACGTGATGAAAACCACCGGCATGACAAAGGAGGAAGTGAAGGCCCTGAACGAGGAGTTCAAAAAATGGGATACC
>MKRS01000275.1 GCA_001897035.1 Bacteroidales bacterium 45-6 | reverse complement strand
AAATCATATAAACGTCACGTCCACCTGCGTGTTCGGCAGAGTCGCGTACGGCGCGGAGTTCCACCTCGGTACTGCCCGAAGGAACACAGATCACGATTCTCAATGATGGCGAGAAGAACCTGTTTTTGCTGCTAATCATTTTAATCATTCCGCGAATCATTTGTTCAGCGGCAGCAAAATCGGCGATCACCCCGTCTCTCAAGGGACGGATCGTGCGTATATTTTCGTGTGTTTTGCCGTGCATTTGTTGTGCCTTTTCGCCTACGGCAATCACTTTGTCTGTTCTTCTTTCGAGGGCAACGATGGACGGCTCGTCAACCACGACTTTTCCATTTTGGATAATAATCGTGTTCGCCGTTCCAAGGTCCATGGCTAATTCTTGTGTGAATGAAAATAATCCCATGTAAAGATGTTATATTTATGTGGTTATAATTTGCTGTTGATTCTCACCGGATGCCGCGGATCAATGTTTGAAATGGCGGACACCGGTCAGCGCCATCGAAATATTGTTTTGGGTGCAGTATTCAATCGACAATTTGTCGTTGATGGATCCTCCGGGTTGCACCACGGCCACGATTCCCGCTTTTCCGGCAATTTCCACGCAATCGGGAAAAGGGAAAAAGGCATCGGAAGCCATCACTGCACCGTTCAGGTCGAATTTGAACGAGGCAGCTTTTTCGATTGCTTGCTGGAGCGCATCCACGCGCGACGTTTGTCCGGTGCCGCCGGCGCAAAGCTGCTTGTTCTTTACCAAAATGATGGCGTTCGATTTGGTGTGCTTCACCAATTTGTTTGCGAACAGCAGGTCTGCTTCCTCCTGAGCTGAAATGGCTCGGGGAGTGACCAGCGTGAGGTCGCTCGCAGACTGGATGCTCAAGTCCTTGTCTTGCACGAGGACTCCATTGAGCAGGGAGCGGAATTGCTTCTCGTCCTTGAGATTGTCTTTCTGAACCAGGATGATCCGGTTTTTCTTCACTTCCAATATTTTCAAGGCCTCCGCATCGTAAGCCGGGGCGATGATGATCTCGAAGAAAATTTTGTTGATTTCTTCTGCTGCTGCGGCGTCGATGGGTCGGTTGGTGACAACGATTCCCCCGAAGGCAGAGACCGGATCGCCTGCCAAGGCGTCTATCCATGCTTCTTTCACTGTTGGTCGGGAAGCTATCCCGCAGGCATTGTTGTGCTTGAGTATGGCAAGGGTCGTTTCTTCAAATTCGCTGATGAGCGACACCGATGCTTCGATGTCGAGCAGGTTGTTGTACGAAATTTCACGGCCGTGCAGTTGTTCGAACAAGCCGTCGAAATCTCCGTAGAACGCCCCTTTCTGGTGAGGGTTTTCGCCGTAACGGAGGGCTTTTGCGTTGTCTTCCGCATAACGGAAGGCCGTTCCTTCGTAATTGTCTAAGTGGTTGAATATGGCGGTGTCGTATCCCGAGGAAACGGCAAATGCTTCCTTGGCAAACCATCTGCGGTCTTCTATTTCCGAAACTGCACCTTTGTTGTCGATCAATTCCGACAAGGCGGCGTATTGTTTTTTTGAAGCCACGATCACCACGTCGTTGAAGTTCTTGGCTGCGGCACGGATCAGCGAGATGCCGCCGATGTCTATTTTTTCAATAATGTCTTCTTCCCCGGCACCTGATGCAACTGTTTCGGAAAAAGGGTAGAGGTCAACGATCACCAGGTCGATATTGGGTATTTCGTAAGCTTTTGTTTGCTTCACGTCTTCAGGCAAGTCTCTCCCGGAGAGGATTCCGCCAAAAATCTTAG
>MKRS01000274.1 GCA_001897035.1 Bacteroidales bacterium 45-6 | reverse complement strand
GCTCATGAGCTGAAATATCAAGGCTCGCTCCAAAGTAGTGCCGGGCAGTGCTTTGCAGACGGGCAAGATGCTCTTCGAAGAGGTTAGGCACTCCGTTTTCGATGCGAATGGTCTCTACAAATTGTTTCATAAAAAGGGTAAATAGATTTTTTTCAACATCTCCTGGTACTCGTCCTCACAACGGCTGTAGGCTGTGATGCCGCCACCGCTCCTGAAAAATTTCTGTCCGTTTTTTTCTTCGATGAAACGAATCATGACAGCCGAATCAAGGCTGTCCCCATCAAAATAGCCGAAAACTCCGGTATAAAAGCCCCTCTCCTCTTGTTCAGCTTGGCGGATCAACTCCACCGTTGCCCTTTTTGGCGCACCGCAAATGGAGCCGGCAGGCAAAAGCTTTGCGAGAATATCTCCCAAATGATCCAAATAATCATCCGGCAGTTTGCCTGCAATCTCCGAACTCACTTGCAGTATTTCATCTTCATGGCAGGTAGAAATACGATCGATGTACCTGAAACGCTTCACCTGCACCGATTCGGCCACCATGCTCAAATCGTTCCGGATCAAATCGACAATTGTACTGTGTTCGGCCGTCTCCTTAAAATCGGAAAGAATTTTTTGCTCCGCACCGACCACAGAAGCAGAAATAGTTCCTTTCATGGGGTTCGAAGTAATCTCTCCATCCGCAATTTTAACAAAACGTTCGGGAGAAAAACAAACAAACTGACCGGGAACGCAAATCCGATAAGGAGCATTGCTTCGATGGAAAATCTCTTCCAGCGGCAGATTCGCCTCAACCGGGGTTTTCACCGTGAGATTTGCCAGGAATGAATCTCCCCGCCTCAATCCCTGCTGGATCATATCAAATTTAGCTCGGTACTCCTCCTCGCTAATCGGGTGCGCCGAAAAGTGAAAGTCTTTATTTTCAAAGATCGATGCAGGGAGAAATTCATTTATTGCAAAAAGGATGTCTCCGTTTTCCATCGGACGTTCGCAGATAAAAGCCTGTGTCAGTTCATAATTGACAGCAAACAAAAACGGCGATTTTTGTTTGCCTAAGGCATTCATCCGAAGAAAGAATTCGGTCAAGTCAGAATAATATGTGGAATGTGGCATGAAGCATCAATTATTCAAGACTCAAAATAAACGATAATTTGCTTGCAAAACAAGAGGCTCAAAACATCCGAAGCATCTAAATAATCTTCTATCTTTGTAATAGCAACCACACTCAAAAATTAGTTGGAATATGAACGTGGAAGAAGTAATGGAATACTGCCTGTCGGTGAAAGGCGCAAGCGAATGCATTCCGTTTGACGAGACAGTGCTGGTATTCAAAGTGATGGACAAGATGTTTGCCTACATGTCCATTGAAGCATCGGACGATGGGTTTCGTATCAACCTGAAATGCGAGCCCGAAAAAGCCATCGAACTGCGCGAAAGGTTCAACGGGATTGTGCCCGGATACCACGCCAACAAAAAATATTGGAACACCATCTACCTGGATTCCGATGTGCCTGATGAGGAGCTAAAGGCCCTTGTCCATCATTCGGTGGATGAGGTTATTAAAAAGCTGCCTCGAAAAAAGCAAGAAGAATATGCTCAAACGGCAGAATAATTTCAGAAAATGGAGATAATACACATTGCGGAGGCATCCTCGACAAATTCTTTTCTTCGCAATTGGAGCAACAACCATCCCGAGGCAAACGAAACTG
The DNA here is from genome assembly GCA_001897035.1 of Bacteroidales bacterium 45-6. Taxonomy (GTDB): domain Bacteria; phylum Bacteroidota; class Bacteroidia; order Bacteroidales; family Dysgonomonadaceae; genus UBA1309. Next base: position 9,927 of record MKRS01000274.1, on the reverse strand, counting down.
TCGTTTTTGCCGACAGGCAAACGGCAGGGCGAGGCCAACGAGGCAACTACTGGGAATCCGAACCTGGTAAGAACATCACCATGAGCCTCCTGCTCAAACCCCAATCGGTGGCTGCCGACCAGCAGTTTATCCTTTCACAGATAGTTTCCTTGGCAATCGCTGAAACCCTCTCGGAATACACCTCGGGAATCAGCATCAAGTGGCCCAACGATATATATTACCGGGACAGGAAAATTTGCGGAATGCTGATCGAGAACGACATCACCGACGACATCATTAGCCGCTCAATTATTGGTATCGGATTGAATATCAACCAAAAAAAATTCAGAAGCGACGCACCAAATCCCGTCTCATTATCGCAAATCACGGGCAAGGAATACGGCATCGAGGAAATAATATCGAAGGTGGCATCAGGCATTGTCCATAATTTCCATGTACTGAAGTCGTCATCGGATTCATGGATAAATTTCCAGGAAAAATATGCAGAATGCCTCTACCGCAGAGAGGGATTCCACCCTTTTGCTTCCGAAGAAGGGGTCTTCAGGGCAAAAATCCACCATGTTGAACCTTCCGGCTTGCTGGTGTTGGAGAGGGAGTTTAGCGGAGAAAAAGAAACTTTTGCATTTAAGGAAGTGAGGTTTGTGGTGGAATGAGAAATGTACTTTGAGATAATTTATAAATTAAATACCATTATTCAATTTTTATCAAAATACAAACCCGTTCTTAACACCGATAAATACATTTCATTTAATCAAGTAGGGATAATATTCACTTTTCTCAAAAGGAAAACCAGGCAAATTGCACAATTTTACGCTATAAAACAATCAAAATGATTATATAAGAATTTATTTTGAATAAAAAGAATTATTACAAAAAAAACACAATAAACATTACCAATTATTTATAAAATATTCCGTATTTTCGCAGAATAGATCCCAAATGCTCAGAAGCAATGCATCGTTTTAGGAAAATTACGGAAGTATCCTGCTTAATTTTAAGTTTCACGTCGTTGATGCTTATTCATTCATGCTCCCGCGAAGATGACAAAAAAAGCTTGCAAGAAAGTAAACTTCTAAATCTTCTCCTTCAGGGAAACGATTCGCTTGCCACCCACCCCGCTTCCACAATTACCATCCTTGGCCAAGTTATTAGCCAAACCATGGACAGCACGACCTATCACAAAGCGCTCATGACCAAAGGGAAAGCATATTTCCTACTTGGAAAATTTGATTCGGCCATGTATTCCGTACACAAGGCCCTCGCATATTTTCAAGCAAACCAACTATCAGATTCGACGAAAGAACTCATTTCTGATTGTTACAACACGATAGGAAATCTTTACAGTAGATCGGACAAATTGGATTCGTCCATCATTTTTTATGAAAAAGCCATCCAATACAACATCCCCACACGAACCCCCGACATCTTGATAAATATTGCCGATCAATACAAATTCAAAGGCAATTACGCGATGAGTGTTTCAAAGCTGCGGAGAGCCCTTTTCCTGTGTGACTCGCTTGGGTTGAAAAAGATGAAATTCCCCGTCAACTTTGCTTTGGCAGACGTATATCTCAGCCTTCGCGATTTTAAGATTGCCGACCAGTATTATCTTTTGGCCGAAAAAGAATTGAACGAACGCAACGTTAACGAAAAGATTGTATTTTCAAACAACCGGGGCAACTACTATTATTATACGGCCAATTACGCCAAGTCAAAGGAGTGGTTCATGAAAGTAAAACACCTGGCGGAAACAAGCAAGAACGAGTTCTCGAGCAATCTCTGCTACCTCAACCTGGCCGATATTTACCTTCATTTAAACGGCATGGATTCCGCAAAACATTATGTGGAAAGTTCTGAAAAATATTTCCTGAAGCTTCATTTCAAACCCGCCATTTATTATGCAAATGCGGTCAAGCTGGGGATCGCTCTGAAAACGAAAGACTTTGCTGCAATTGATTTCCTGAAAAAGGAATTCGGTGACAATGAAGGCGGCATCGACCCCAATCTGATCTCTATCCGCAACAAATTTCTTGAACAAATTGCTTATGAACAAGGGAACTACAAATCTGCCTATTTCTACCTGAACAAAAACCAGCAGCTGAACGATTCTCTCCGCAATGACCTTTCCCTGAAGCGAATAGCTGAATTGGATTTCAGATATAGGCAAGACACGCTGGTGCTTTCAAAAGAAATTTACATCAACCACCAAAAAAGTGAAGTGCAGTCGCTAAAACTGAGCATATATTTCTGGATCTTAGTGAGCGCCTCGGGACTTTTTATGAGCCTGGCCATCTACTTTTTGATAAAGAAACGGCACAGTCAGCAACGCATCGCCTATCTGGAACAAATCACTCAGTTTAGAATGACGAACATACGAAACCGAATTTCCCCGCACTTTCTGTTCAATGTGCTCAACAACGAGATCCAAGACATGGATCAGGAAAAGAAAGAACACTTGTTCACCTTGGTGCATTTACTACGAAAAAGCCTCGAATTTGCAGAACAAATTTCCATACCCTTGTCGGACGAAATTGAGTTTTCAAAAGCCTTCATCGAACTCGAAAAGTACAAATTGGGAGATAACTATTCCATTACGTGGGACATCGATCCCCAAATCGACCTGCAAAAGACGTTTTTGATTCCGCTGATGATACAGATCCCGCTGGAAAATTCCATAAAACATGGCTTAAGCCAACTCGATCGGGAAAAGTTCCTTGGCATTTCCATCCAACAAGAAAAAGACGGCATCCTCATCCAAATTGTGGACAACGGGCGAGGAATTGGCTACAACTACCAGTCGCAATCGCAGGGAACAGGCACGGGCTTGAAAGTTATCAACCAAACAATCCAGATACTCAACTCGCACAACGCTGAAAAAATAAGCTTCTCCATCCATAACCGAGAAAACGAACCGTCCAACGGAGCCGTAACGAGCATTTTCATTCCTAAGAATTACAAATTTTCATACAAATGAAGAAACAATATACGGCTGTGATCATCGACGACCAGCAAACTGAAATAAGCAAGCTGCGCAATTCGTTAGGCGATGTGGAAAGGATTGTCCTCATCGGAAGTTCGAGCAATGCGCAAGAAGCTCAAAACCTGATTGCACACGCCAAGCCCGATTTGATCTTTTTGGATGTAGAAATGCCCGATATGACAGGTTTTGAATTGATGAATGCCCTGAAGGAGAAGCTAACTTGGCCTTTCAAAGTAATATTCTACACCGCCTATGAGAAATACCTGCTTGAAGCCTTAAGAGCTTCAGCTTTCGACTATCTGCTCAAGCCCTATCAAGAAGCTGAATTCAGGGAAGTAATAAGCCGCTTCTTGGAAAGTATGGACAAGGAGGAAGCACAAGGCAATTCCCCCAAACCGACCAATCACTTTTTCCAGGAAAGCCCTTCGTTGCTGCTGGTCTCCACCATACGGGGATACCGCTCACTGACGATAAAAGACATCGGCTATTTTGAATACGACAAGGCCAACAGGCATTGGTTGGTGGCGACCGGCAATCAAAAACTGCCGCTGAAGCGAACCGTCTCCTGCGAGTCGATCGTGAAACTCTCTCCGTTGTTCAAGCAAATCAACCAACAGCAAATCATCAATTTGAGCTACCTCGTGGCTATCGAGGAAAAGCAATGCGTCCTGCTTCCTCCTTTCGAGAATGCGAAGGATCTGTTGATCTCCCGGAATTTCTTCAAATCGGTGCAAGACGGCTTCTTTCTGCTGTGATCCATTCCAATTTCAACACTTTATAAACTTCTTGCGGGAATAACTGTTTAGTATATAATAGGTACTTAATGTAACTGACATGCCACAAACAACCATTCTACTCGCTGGCGGATCGGGGTTCGTCGGAAAACAACTGGCAAACTACTTTGAAGGGAAGGGACACACCCTCCACATCCTAACTCGTGCAGAAAATCCGTCCAGGCTGAACCGCAACAATCTCAAATTCTTTCATTGGAATCCTCAAAAAGGGACAATAGATAAGGAGGCATTCAAAGATGTGAACTCGATCTTCAACTTGTCGGGAGCCAACATCGGAGAAAAAAGATGGACAGGCATCCGCAAGCAAGAGATAATCGAGAGCCGCCTCGCATCCACCCGTTTGCTCTTCGAAACAGTGAGGGACAACAAGCTGAAAATTGAAAAGATCATCTCATCGTCGGCAGTCGGCTATTACGGCATGTTGACAAGCCATGAAACCTTCCTGGAATCGTCGCCTCCTGGCTACGATTTTCTGGCAGAAGTGTGTATTGCTTGGGAAAATGAAGCCTTGAAATTCGAAAAGCTGGGCGTCAAGGTAGTCATTCTAAGAAAAGGAATCGTCATCGGCGATGGAGGTGCATACAAGAAATTGACGTCCTTGGCTAAACTTGGCATAAACACCTGCCTGGGCAACGGCAAGCAATTTATGCCATGGATCGACATTTCGGATCTGTCAAGAATATACGAATTCGCCTTGAGCCATCCGGAAATGCAAGGCATCTACAATGCTGTCTCGGACGAAGGTATCACAATGAAAAAATTTGCCAACGATATAGCCAGATCCCTTGGGAAAAAGATCATCACCCCCCCAGCCCCGGCTTTCTTGATCCGGATTATGTTAGGAGAGATGGCTGAAATGCTTCTTACGGGAAGCCGCATAAGCAATGGAAAGCTGAAAGGCTTAGGGTTTAAATTCCAATACCCACAAATCCTCGAATCGCTCAACCACCTATCAAACAAATGAATATACGAAAAGTCAAGCAAGAAGACGATCCCCAACTGGCGAAAATGATCCGGGAAGTGTTTGAAGAATTCAATGCCCCAAAGCGTGGAAGTGTATATTCCGATCAAGCAACAGACCATCTGTACGAAGTCTTTCGACAAGACAAAGCGGTGCTTTGGGTAGCCGAAGCGGATGGCGAAATCCTTGGGAGCTGCGGCATCTTCCCAACAGACGGATTGCCCGATGGGCATGTCGAATTGGTGAAATTCTACCTTTCGCCAGCAGCGAGAGGCAAAGGCATCGGCAGGAGATTAATCGAACAAAGCATCGAATCGGCCAAACAATCGGGATATGGAATCCTTTACATCGAAAGCTTTCCCGAATTTGCGAATGCAGTGCGGATCTATGAAAAGTTAGGATTCGTCCACATAGACCATCCTCTTGGTCACTCCGGCCACACCGCCTGCACAATATGGATGGTGAAGGATTTAGGCAAGACTCTTTATGTACAATCCTGAAAAGAGGGCTTCCAACAAGAATTGAAAAAATCTATATTTCAAATTTATCACCACCTGCATAAGATAATAAGAAAATTAGGTTGTAACTTTGCGCCCAATTTAGGTATCACATTCATTAATCAAGTTTCAGCATGAGAATGATTCGTGGCATTTTCTACATTCTCCTCTTCTATTTCATCGGGGAATGTATCAGCCACTTGACTTACGGATTCATCCCAGGAAGCATTATCGGGATGATATTGTTGTTTTTATTTCTACGCTACAAAAAAATCAAGGAGGAAGATGTGGAAGGGGTGGCGAATGCTTTCACCAAAAACATGGCGGTATTCTTCATTCCTGCGGGGGCAGCATTGCTGGGAGCATCCGACATGTTGTCCAAATTTTGGCTCTCGATCATCATCGTCTGCACATTTAGCTCATTATTAGTCATATCAGCGGTGGCTCTCGTTCAAGAGAAAATGGAAAAACCCACCAAAAAAGCAAAATCATAATGTTACAGTTGTTCAAGTCCGAAACATTCGTGCTGTTGCTCATTTTCGGCAGTTACTTGGCCGGACAATGGCTCTTCAAAAAAGTGCGCTTTCCCCTACTCCATCCGCTAATCATTGCCATAGCCATTGTGATGGGATACATCAAGCTGGTAGGAATGCCGATTCCCGAATTTATGGATAAAAGCGAGTTGGTGAACTATATGCTGGGACCCTCCGTCGTAGCGTTGGGCTATTTGCTCTACAAGCAGATCGACTACCTGAAAGGCAACGTGTATTCGATCCTGACCTCCGTGTTCATAGGAAGCATCGTGGGCATCATCAGCGTGATTGCCTTGGCCAAGCTGACGGGCGCCGACAAGGTGCTGATCGCTTCGCTCGAACCCAAATCGGTGACAACGCCTATCGCGCTCGCCGTCTCGCAGCAAGCAGGAGGAATCACCCCAATCACGGCGGCGGCAGTAGTTTTCTGCGGCATACTCGGCAGCATCTTAGGCCCTTACATACTCAAGCTACTGGGCATCAAAAGCAGCATCGCCAAAGGCCTTGCCATGGGCGCGTCTTCCCACGCAGTGGGAACGGCAAAAGCCATCGAAATGGGTGTTATCGAAGGGGCAATCAGCGGGCTGGCAATCGGACTCATGGGAGTGATGACCGCCTTGTTGATTCCGATCTTCAACCACTTTTTGTAAATTTGTCGATTGGCTACCTCACATTCCCGTTTCCGCAAATAGGTTCAGTGCAATGTCAGGAAGTTGAAAAACAACAAGACAATAAGCAAGAACGTCAAGAGAAACAGGTTGATGGCGAAGAGGACGATTCCTTTAAGTAGTGTAACACTCTTGCGTACCTGATAAACACGCCGATGGGCCTTGAAAAAATAGAAAATGGTGTAGAAGCTTGACACAAAAAGGAAAAGGTTGACTATCGAACTGACAACCGAGGCATCGATCCAATCGGCAACATAGGCCAATAGCCGCATCAAAAAGATAAAAAGCAGGAGAAAGGAGAAAAAGTGAAGGGTGAAAATGCCGTGATCGAAGAACCACCATTCCTTTTTATTGTGGAACAGCCAAAGCAGGAATGCAAACAGCGGAAGATACACGAATAGTGCCTTTGGCAAGATGTGAACAAACGATTCCGTAAACTTTTCCCCGATTTCGTGTACGTCGTCGCCTCGGTTTCTCAAATCGTAATATTTGTGTACAACTGGCCTTGCCAGTTTATAGATAAACTTTCCGGAGGTATTGGCCATTGAGTCATAGCTCTCTTTCGAATATACTTTGTGCGAATTGATCTCAAGCAAAGTTGGCAACGAATCACCCTCCATCGTCTTGACTCCGTTAGCCGAAACCTTTACCGAATCCGCATCCGAATGAGTTTCAGGAAGTAAAGTAGGAACAAAAAAGACAATGAAGCTGATGAAAATATAGAGCTTGACCGGGACAACATACTGCTGCCGCCTGCCCGCCAGATATTCGTTGGTGAGCTTTCCCGGCGAAAACAGCAGATAACGCAGGGTTTTCCAAAATTGCCCGTCGTAATGGGTGAAATCTTCGAAAAAATGGGTAAACAAGAAATAAAATGGTTGCCGAGGTTCTGAATTCTCTTGTCCGCAATGTGAACAAAAACGCTCTTCCACCAGTTGCCCGCAGTTGAGGCAGTTTTTTTCCTTACGCAATTTTCCGTGGCTCATATTTTCCGTTATATTAATCTTCACAAATGTAAGCCTTTCGGCCAATCCCAGCAAAAAAAGCTCAATTCTTTTCGAAAATAAACAGATTTGAAAAACAAAAAAGGAATAAAACAAACAAATGCTCAATTCCTTTCCCGTTGCGGCATGTCGATCGGCTTACCTTTTCAAATCCTCACGAACAAAGTGTGTCACCACTTTCTGCACTTTGGTGGGTTCCGGTAAAAGGCCCTTCGTGGCTTCGCGCATTTTCAATTGCCAAGCCATGTTGTCGCCCAATACCTCAAGGGTGGACACCCCTTCGGCATCCAAAAGAATCTCGCCGGGAGTTCTTCCGTGGATCACATTCCAATAATTGGAAGTCGCCACCTGCATCTCGGCATAGGCGAGGTAGTGATACAAGCCGTCGAGCGTATAGGATCCTCCCGTGCGACGCGCGCTTACCACAGCCGCTCCCACCTTATGGCGGAAAAAGTTCCCATTGCTCGTGGACACATAAAACAACCTGTCCAGATAGCTTTTCATCGTACCCGCAATTCCCGAATAATACACTGGCGAAGCCAATAGGATGCCGTCCGCATCTTTCAGTACCGGGATTGTCTCATTCACCACATCTGTCTTGATGGAACACCTTTCGTCCTGCTTTTCGCGGCATTTACCACAGCCAATGCAGCCATGTATGTCCTTATGACCGATATGAAGCACCTCGAAATCGATACCCTGCGCCTGCAAACGCTTGCCCACCACTTGCAACGAATGCCATGTGTTTCCCTCCTTGTGGGGACTTCCATTGATTGCCACTACTTTCATGTTTACTTCCTCGATTTTATGATTACTACTTTTTCAAACACATATAATCACTTACAGCTTCTGCTGTGAGAAATCCCGTTTTTCTCTGCTAAGCAGCCAAATGATCCCGAAGGCCGAAAGCAGCATCTGCAACATCACCCAGTTCCATCCGCCAAATTGCCAGCAAAGTATTCCAGCCAACGTACCCAATGCACCGCCAGCAAAGAATAGTGTCATGTAAATCGTGTTGATCCTGCTGTGGGAAGAGGCGTCGAGCGTGTACATCAAGGCCACGTTGCTCACCTGAATTGACTGCGCGCCAATGTCCAGCAACAGTACGCCAACCACCATGGCCACAACCGAATGCTGACCGATCCACATCATCAGAATGCTCGCCAGTACCAATCCGGCTGCCACAAAGCGCACCTTGGTGACACCACCCTTGTCTGTTTTCTTGCCCATAAGGGGCGCAACCAACGCTCCGGCAACCGCCACCAAACCAAATAGTCCAATGATTCCACTACCAAAATGGAAGGGCGACCCGCTCAAATGAAATGTCAACGTGGTCCAAAAAGCCGACAAGAGGCCAAATTGAAGAATTCCGATAAATGCCAACCGACGAAGCAACTTGAATCTTTTGAATTGAAAAAGAGCTGATTGCAACAATTGCGAATAGCTGCCATCAAAATTCGGTTTTCCGCTGGGTAAGAATACTGTAAGGACAATGGTTCCCGCAGCGACTGCTATCAACGATACCAAATAGACCTGCCGCCACCCCAACAAATCGGCGATGGTTCCGCTAAAAACCCGCGCGGCCAATATTCCTACCAAAACTCCGGTGAAAATTATACCTACGTTTTTCCCCTTTTCCTGAAGGTTAAATCCGGCTGCCATCGGCATAATGACTTGAACGGAAACGGCCAACAGCCCGATCAGCACACTCAACACCCACACGGCAACAATGCCTGTGCTGAAATAGAGCAACAACAATGCACCTATCAATAGATACTGCAAGCTTAAAATCAGTTTCTTCTTGTCCATCTTGTCGCCAAGAGGCGTAATAAAGAACAAACCCAAACCATAACCAATCTGGGACAGCATCGGGATCATGCCCACACTCGATTCCGACGCACCAAATTCGGAGGCGATTTCTTTCAAGATCGGCTGGCTGTAATAGATGTTCGCCACGGTGATTCCGGCACAAGCTGCCATCAACAAAATAAGCCAGCTGGGAACAACAGCAGGCGAAGCTTTCATTTTTAATGAGATTGAATCCATCTGTTTTTTCGATTAAATGTGATACCATTAGGAACAGGGCAAAGGTAAGCTCTCGCTACAAATGCACAGATACCAAATCCAAACGAAAAATTGCAAAAATCAAACAAGTTCCCTACTTCGATACACTTTCGGCGTTTCGTTGTTATTCTTACGGAAGAAATTAATAAAATGGGCTGGTTCTTCAAAGCCAAGGCAAAAGCCTATTTCAGACACATTCCAATTGGTATGCCGCAACAGCATCCTTGCCTCCTGGGCAATTCGCTCACCAATCAGCTGAGAAGTTGTTTTTCCGGTCAGCTCCTTCAGGCTGCGGTTTAGGTGGTTGACATGGATGGAAAGGTGTTCCGAAAAGTCAATGGGAGAACGCAACTTCATCCTTTGGTCGGGCGTTTCGATTGGGAACTGCCGCTCCAAAAGTTCCATAAACAAAGTGGATATGCGGGT
>MKRS01000273.1 GCA_001897035.1 Bacteroidales bacterium 45-6 | reverse complement strand
TTCGTTGTTCCAATGTATGTTTGCCGTAATCACCCCTGCGTTGATTATCGGTACATTTGCCGAAAGGGTGAAATTCTCAGGTTTCTTGGTTTTCTCCATCCTGTGGTCGATCATCGTCTATAGCCCGATGGCATTCTTCGTATGGAACGGAGAAGGATGGTTGTTCAAATTGGGAGCATTGGACTTTGCCGGTGGAACAGTGGTTCACATCAACGCTGGCGTTTCTGCCTTGATTTTCTGCTTGTTAGTAGGACGTCGCAAAGGCTATAGGACTACAGGCCACCCGATCACTCCGCACAACATTCCGTTCGTGGTTATCGGCACTTCATTACTGTGGCTGGGCTGGTTTGGCTTCAACGCCGGTAGTGGCTTGGCTTCCAATGGAATTGCCGCCAACGCATTCCTTGTGACACACTTGGCTACAGCTGTTGCCGCAGTGACATGGATGGCTTTGGAATGGATCATCAACAAAAAACCAACCGTTGTGGGCTTCTGTACCGGTGCCGTTGCCGGATTGGTAGCCATCACACCAGCAGCAGGTTCTGCCGATGTGCTTGGAGCATTCGGAATCGGAATCGCAGTAGCAGTGATCTGCTTCATCATGGTGGCTTACGTGAAAAGCAAACTTACTTACGACGACTCCTTGGATGCATTTGGTGTACACGGTATCGGTGGTATCGTTGGTTCTATCCTCACTGGTGTGTTTGCAAGCCCGATCGTGACTGGCGGACCTAAAGGAGCATTGTATGGTGACTGGCATCAGTTGGGAGTGCAGTTGATTGCAACCGGCTTCGCAATAGCTTTCAGTGCCGTCCTCACCTTCATCCTGTTCAAGATTGTTGATGCAATTATCGGCATCCGTGTTACGAAAGAAGAAGAATCCATCGGTTTGGATATTTCTCAACATGGCGAACTTGCTTACAGCGAAGACGAATAATCGGCTGATGCTGATTCGATAAGAATCCGGATATAAGATTCAAATACAAATGAAATGCCCAGGTAGAAACAAAAATCTACTTGGGCATTTTCGTTGTACCTATAAGGAAACCCGGAAAGCGTATCCTATTTCTGTTTTGGGGAGTTAGCCAGCTCCCCATAAGGTGGGATGTCTTGCAGATAGACAATCGATTGCGTATGGTAATCAATTTGGCAACAATAGTGGTTCATGCCATTGCTTACGATGAGATAGGGTACTCTTAGAACATAGTTGTAGCGGGCAATTTGTTCGAACACCTTTTGTGTGATGCTGACATCTGGGGCCTTGTATTCGACAATGACCAAGGGATGCAATTGATTGTCGTACACAACAGAATCGCACCGTTTCGTTCTTTTACCCAGCTTGATCTGCATTTCGTTGGCAATGAGCATGGGCGGGTATCCTTTATGCCCGATAAGATAATTAATGAAATTTTGGCGCACCCATTCTTCAGGGGTAAGTGCAACATACTTAGCCCGCAAGCGATCGAAGACGATTAAGTTTTCACCATCTTTCTTGATATTTATTTCACAAGGGGGCAAATTTAACTCCAACATTTAATATCTTTGTAGGTTAATATTCCCCACCATCGGAAATTAACGAAAATAATGGGGGACATGTTATTTACCAAAACAGGAGTGACAAAAGTAAACTTATTATGAAGACAAAACAAGAAATAGTTGCCAATTGGTTGCCGCGCTATACCAAAAGGCCATTGGAAGAATTTTCCAAATTCATTCTTCTGACCAATTTCTCCAATTATGTAGAAATCTTCGCTAAATATTTTAATGTCCCAA
>MKRS01000272.1 GCA_001897035.1 Bacteroidales bacterium 45-6 | reverse complement strand
GTGCCAGACAACTGGTGGCGCAGCAAAGAATATTACAACATTCCCTTGGATGACTACATGCAGCTTTTGAAGCAAGTGGTGAAGGCCGGTTACACCGTGAGCATTGGCGGCGATGTGTCGGAAACAGGTTTTAGCCGCACAACCAACTGCGCCATTATCCCCGACTACGACATTCCGTCGCAGTACATCAACGAGGATGCGCGGGCTTTCCGCTTCCTGAACGGAACCACCACCGACGACCACGGGATGCAGCTCATCGGCTACCTCGAAAATTACAAGGGTTCGGGACACGACTGGTACCTGATTAAGGATTCCAGCTCGGGTTCACGGAATTTGAAGAACGACGATCCCCGTTTCGGTTATTATTTCTTCCGCGACGATTATATCAAATTGAAAATGATGGATTTCACCGTTCACAAGGATGCCGTGAAAGAGGTGCTGAAGAAGTTCTGATTGGGATCAGTAAAGCTTCAATCTTATAATGTCAGGGTTTTCGCTCAACGCGGAGACCCTGTTTTCTTTATATCCCTCTCACCTCAACACTCCACCCGTCACCATCCTGCCCGATTTCACGCCTTGCCTTCTGGCCGAAAAAAATAAATCGTCACGGGTTTGGGTGCAGAGGTTCATTACCTCAATGTTTTCAGTTGGAATGTGTTCGGATAGGAGCAATTGCTGGTTGACCGCTTGCAGGTCGATATGGCATTTTCCGGTGGTTGGGTGTCGGAAAGAAGTATTTGAGAGATCAATGTCCGCCTGGCGGAAAGCTTCCACTACCTCTTCTCCCACTTCGAACATTTCGGACGAAATGCAGGCGCCGATTCCGACCAAGATATCCGTAGGTAAGCAGCCGTATTCGTCTGCCATGTAGCGGATTGTCTTTGGCACAATGCGGGAAACTGTTCCCCGCCAACCGGCATGAATAGCCGCCAATACTTTGCGGACGGGGTCGTAGGCAAGCAGCGGCACGCAATCGGCTGTGGTGACACCGATGCACACTCCGGGAACATTGGTCACAAGGGCATCGTATCCTGCAGCAGCCTCTTGCCGCTTCTCGGGCGGCAAGGAACGGAATTCCTCATCCACCTTCAGAACCTTGTCTTCATGCGCTTGGTGAGGAAATACAAGGTCTTGAACATCAATGCCAAGCGAAAGGGCCAGCCGTTTTCTGTTTTCGGCCACGTGAGCGGGGTCGTCCCCCGCAAATTCGCCGAGGTTAAACGAGTCGTATTCGCCTTGGCCTACTCCTCCCGTACGGATGGTCATAAAATGAAACAAGTTGCTGTCCCCCGATAAAAGGTCGAACAGCAACATGCTTTTGTTTGCTTCGTGAAGTGTCATTTTTGGTCGTCCCAATCTTCTTCGTAATATCCCACGTCTTCATCCTCGTCTTCCTCCCAGTCATCTTCCGGTATGTCGTCGTCTTCATCTTCAACTTCCTCATCATTTTCGTCTTGTTGCATTTCATCATCGAGTTGAGTATTTGTCGTTGAACCAGCTTGTGTTTCCTGACTTTCGATATGAATCAAATCACTATCATTGACATTATGTGGCACCGCAAAGCCGTTGACTGTTTGAGAATCTACCGATGTTTCGGATGATTCAATTGTTGTTAAACCATTACGTGCTGGTTCGACATAAATTTTACTAGAAAACAAAAGACAATTGAAGAGAAAATTTGTTTATTCGAATACGCACTTTCCTTCGTTGTCGATTGTCGTCACAACTGAAACACATTTGACTAAACCTCGAATGAATTTATCAGTTCGTCGATAATGT
>MKRS01000271.1 GCA_001897035.1 Bacteroidales bacterium 45-6 | reverse complement strand
TATGAACATCAAATATTTATTATCGGTATTAATTTTCGCTGTCGCGATGGTTAGTTGCGATGGGTATGATGGAGACTCTTACGATTTCTCGAATAGCCTTCCTAATTATGTCGAGTTTAGTTCCATTAAGGCCCTTTCTGTGGCAGCTGGTGCAAATGCTGCTTTTACAGTTGTTACGAGAAGTTCCTATTCTAAAGATGTCAATGTAACTGTAAAAATAGAGGGTGGGAGTATAGAGACAGCTTCGAAGGTTATTGTTCTGAAAAAAATGACAACTTCGATTGCCAGTAATTTTACGATTCCGGCATCTACTCCTTCCGGATCCGGATTCAAGATAACTATTGTTTCGGCAAGCTCTGATAGAATTGAGTCCATTAGGTTAGGTCGTGTCAGTGCTACGACGACAGTGATTAATGGGACTGTCAAGTAATACATACAGTTATTCGATTTGATATATGTGGAGGTTGTCTCGTTTTGAGGCAACCTCTTCTTTTTGTTCAATCCCCGCTGCCGGATGATGAGTGGATGGATTATAATTTTGTTATACCGAACTGTATTTTCTGCAGAAAAAGAGTGAAATGCAAAAGATTGTTTGGGTTGAACTCATCTTAAAAAGTTTTATCTTGCTGTTGTTTGTTTCGCCAATATCTCCTATTCCCTCCCAAATCTCTCAGGCTTTTCATTCCCCCCAGAAAACCTCTTCCTCACCCCTTCCTTCCGCTTAATATTAACGTAACTGATTCGAATCTGATACGTAACCATTTTAACCTAATTTCGTCGCAGAAATTTTCTCTGCAATGAAAACAAAGCGTTTAGGTGCGATTGATATAGGTTCCAGTTCGGTTCGTTTGCTTATCAGCGATGTGATCGACTACAACAACGAGCCATATTTCAAGAAAGACATAATGGTGCGTATCCCTCTCAAATTGGGGGAGGACACATTCTCCAACGGCTTCATCAGCGATGTGAAGAAGGAGAAGCTGGCCTTGCTGCTGTCCTCATTCAAGGGTATCCTTGAGGTGAACGATGTGGACCGCTGGAAGGTGTGCGCCACTTCGGCCTTGCGTGAGGCGAGCAACCGGTGGGAGGTGGCAAATTATGTTTTCAACGAAACGGGGATCGAGATCCATGTCATCGACACCAAGGAGGAGGCTCGCTATATTTTGCTCAATAGCATGGGGCGTAGCATAGATGCCGAGAAGGCATACCTGTTCACTGATGTTGGTGGAGGATCTACCGACTTGGTGCTGTTCCATCAGATGCAGGAAATTGCTTACGAGTCTTTCAAATTGGGTACAATCCGCACACTCGACAAGGAGACAGAACTGGCGGAATGGGAGCGGTTGAAGAATTGGGTGAGCGAGCATTGCAAGTCGCTTTCGAAGATTGTGATGGTGGGTTCCGGCGGAAACATCAATAAGGTGGATTCGCTCTTGAGGCGGAAGGGGCGGATCAAGCGCGAGGAGCTGATCTCGTTTTGCAACAAGGTGAGGAGCATGAGCGTGGAGGAACGGGTGATGAATTACAACATGAACCTGAACCGAGCCACGGAAATCGTTCCGGCCATACAGATTTACCTCAAGGTGATGAAAGCAGCCAAGGCATTGGCTGTCGAAACGCCGATCATCGGGGTTTCGGACGGCATCATACGAGACTTGTATCTTCGGCGGTCGCATACGGACAGCTCCCTCTTGACGGTCGCCAATTCGGAAGGATGAATCCGAGAGGTTTGTATAAGTAAAAAGAATGATTTGTTGTCGTAAAATGTGTAAGCTGATAGCTAA
>MKRS01000270.1 GCA_001897035.1 Bacteroidales bacterium 45-6 | reverse complement strand
TCTTACTGGACTCCTGGATCGTATTTTGTCACAATTAAAACCGCTTTGAACACCAAAGTTCTGAAAATAACAAAACAATAATTATTTTTTATAACAGCATCATATTTACCTTAAAAATGAAAAATTCCTTTTACAAGACATTTGCGGTATTGGGGTTTCTGCTATGCTTGTTTCACTCATTAAGAGCCGAAAAAATCAGTTCGTTCGATTGGACGGACAAATCTACCGTAACGAGTTCGACAAACCTTACTGCCGAAAATTTGGCAAAGCTGACCGACAATGATCCAAATACGGTTTTCACGCCGGCAGGTTTTACATCAGGCACATGGATCAAATTCGAGATGCTTCAATCATTCAAGATTACCGGTTATTCGCTTACGGCTTCAAATTCCGTAGAAAGTGCACCAAAATCATGGATTTTGGAAGGTTCGCAGGACGGAACAACATGGAGCATAATTGACAGTCGTTCCAATATCACATTCTCACAGGCTAAACAAACCAATTCCTATCAATTGTCTTTCCCCGGCGATAGGGAAACAATCAGTTCATACAAATACATCCGCATCACTTTCTCCGGGATCAATGGTGGCCAGACTCTCGAATTAGCAGAGCTGCAGTTGTTCGGATTTCCTTCTCAGCTTGTCACGGACATAACAGGAAATGGCGGACTTATTTCCGGTCAATACGCAGGATATACGGGCGAAGGCGTGGAAAACCTGATAAATAATCTTATCTCAAAAAAATACTGTGCTGTAGGCCAGAGCACGGGCTGGGTAGAATACGAATCGCCCACTGAAGTGTTGCTCACATCTTATTCGTTGACAAGTTGTATCGCAAATGTGGAAAGAGACCCCAAAGCGTGGGAACTGGCAGGTTATAACGAAAGCACTTCTACTTGGGAAACCATTGATACTCGCAGCAATCAAGACTTTATGATGCGTTTCAGCACCATGGAATATAGGGTGCAGCCTGCAAAATCATACAGCAGATTCAGACTAACGATTACTCAAAACAATGGGGAAGGCAATTTCCAGTTTTGCAAATGGCAATTGTTTGGAACGGAAACATCTTCGCCCAGAATAAAGGTCGCCTGTGTCGGAAACAGTATTACCGAAAACTTGGCACTGCCCGAAAACCAAAAATATCCTTCCATTCTGCAAACTTTTCTGGGCGAGGATTATCAAGTACGCAACTATGGACTTGGAGGCAGAACCCTTCTAAAAAAAGGGAATCTTCCTTATTGGAACGAGAGTAAATATGCCGAAGTGAAAAGCTGGAAACCAAACATTGTGGTTATCAAATTGGGAACAAACGATTCCAAATCCGCCAATTGGCAATACAAAGGCGATTTCGTGAGCGATTATGTCGAATTCATCAATTCATTCAAGAACCTTAGCAGCCATCCTACGGTCTATATATGCAAGCCCCTACCCGCTTATCCCAATACGATGAACATTGACGGAACGGTCATTCACGATGAAATGCTGCCGATGATAGAGCAGATATCTCAACTGGCAGGTGTTCAGATCATAGACCTCTACACGCCATTGGAAGGAAAACAATCGTACCTGTATGATAATGTTCATCCGAATGTAAAAGGTACAACCATCATGGCGCACTATGTGTGCAAAGCCATTAACCCTTTGCACGAAATTCCTTCGGATCTTTATTCCCAGGTCAACACTTTTGACTGGACAGACTTGGCCGTTGCTGTAACTTCATCAAATTCAGCAACAACCGATTATTCCACACTGACAGACAACAACCTCTCCACTAGTTTTGAAGG
>MKRS01000269.1 GCA_001897035.1 Bacteroidales bacterium 45-6 | reverse complement strand
GGCTTTTCATCGGGAGGATACGATGCGTCCTACGGCGACAAGATGTCGTCCGTGCTGGACATCGGCTACCGCAAGCCCGAAAATTTCGAAGCATCTGTTTCCGGCAGCTTTCTTGGGGGAAATGCGCATGTGGGAAGTGCAGGAAAGCGCTTCACGCAGATCACCGGCATCCGCTACAAAACAAACAAATCGTTGGTGGGAACCATGGACACCAAAGCCGAATACGATCCCTATTTTGTGGATGCACAAACCTACATGACTTATGCCTTGTCGCCCAAATGGGAAACCAGCTTTCTCGGAAATTATTCGAGAAATGTCTATCGCTTCCGCCCCATCAACCAAAGCACCTCTTTCGGCACGCTCACCGACGTGCGGAACTTCACCGTCTATTTTGACGGGTGGGAAAAAGATAAATTCGAGACAGCCTTTGGCGCCTTCTCGCTCAAGGGACGGCTCACCGACAAATTGAGCATGAGCCTTACGGCCTCGGCATTTTCCTCCTTCGAACATGTGAACTACGATGTTTCGGGCGAATATTGGCTTAGCCAGCAGGAAATGGATCCCCAAAGTGGCACAAGCAAGGAAGGCGAGCTGCTTGGCGTGGGTGCATACTTGGAACATGCGCGCAACAATTTGGAGATGAAGGTTCGCAAGTTGACATTTGCCGGTTCTTACAATGGTGGAAAATTAGTGTCGAAATGGGGATTCACCATCCAAAACGAATCCATAGATGACAAAATTAAGGAATGGCAATTGAGGGATTCGTCGGGCTATTCCATTCCCAACAACGGACAATTAGTGAAGGTGTACTCGAACCTCCAATCGAACAACAACCTCTCCTCTACCCGATTCTCCGCCTATTTGCAAGAAACCTACAAGTTCCGCATCCGAGACGGGCTGTTTACCCTGAATGCAGGATTGCGGGCCTCCCACTGGTCGTTCAACAAGGAGACCATTGTCAGCCCACGCGCCTCTTTGGCCTATGTCCCCAACAAGGAAAGAGACATCACCTTGCGAATGGCACTGGGCGTGTATTATCAGGCACCGTTTTACAAGGAGTTTCGCGAGACCATCCTTGACGGAAATGGAGATTCGCACATCACGCTCAACAAAGACATCAAGTCGCAGAAATCCATTCATTTCGTGATTGGGGGCGACTATGAGTTCAAGACAATGGATCGTCCATTCAAATTCACCACCGAGATGTACTACAAAAGCCTGTCGGCTCTGGTTCCGTACACTGTTGACAATGTGAAGATTACTTATTATGGCAAAAACATGGCTTCGGGATACATTGCCGGAGTGGACATGAAACTTTTCGGCGAATTTGTTCCCGGCACCGACAGTTGGGTAAGCCTCTCGCTAATGAAATCGCAGCAAGACATCAATGGCCTCAAAGTGCCATTGCCTACAGATCAAAGCTACAACTTTTCGCTCTATTTCCAAGATTACCTTCCCGGCCACAAGCGGTTCAAGATGAACATGAGAGGATTGTTTTCGCAAGGATTACCTGTCACCCCATCCAATCAGGGATATAGCAAGGGCGTATTCCGGATGCCTCCTTACCGCCGGGTTGACATGGGCTTCTCCTGGCAAGCGCTAAGCCCTGAAGACGCCATCCGCCAACGAAATTCGCTGATGAAAGGCTTCAAGAACATCTGGCTTGGGCTGGATGTATTCAACCTGCTCGACATCAAAAACACGAATTCCTATTACTGGATTTCGGACGTGTACAACACTCAATTTGCAGTACCCAACTACCTAACAGGAAGACAATTGAACCTCAGATTTA
>MKRS01000268.1 GCA_001897035.1 Bacteroidales bacterium 45-6 | reverse complement strand
TTGGCCGTGGTTGACAAGGCATTCATCGGAATGAAAAACACCATGTAGAACGTCCGGATGACGTTGGTGATAGCTAAGTCACGCTCGCCGTGGTTTTCAATGGCCAGAAAAAATATAAACCAGGTGGAAAGGGAGACGCAATATTGCACCATCGTGAACACCGTGATGTTGAGCACTTGCTTCACGATGCGCAATTGCAAACGGCGGATAAGAAAGCCGTATTTTTTCAAATCGACAGACCACCAGGTGTAGGCCACGAAAAACACCACCGACGATGCTTCCGCAATAACCGATGCCAAACCCGCCCCGGCGATTCCCATCTGAGGCAAACCCCAATGTCCGAAGATCAGGCCGTAAGCCGCCACAAAGTTGACAATAGCCATCACAACAGCATTCATTGTCAGCACCTTCGTCCGGGTGATTCCGACATAAAAAGCACGGAAAACCACATTCACAAACGAAAAGAAGAAGCCCATCGTCCGCCAGTCAAGGTATTCTTTTGCCGCCACATACACTTCGTGGGACTTCATCGCCATCGGCAAAAGCTCCCGCGTGATGTAGGCCGAAAGGGCGAACAATGCCACGGCAAGCACAAGTAGAAACAAGATTCCGTGGACAACAATTCCTCCAATTTTGTCGTAACGTTGTTCTCCGTTACGCCGACTGATAAGGATCTGGCACCCGATGCTGAAACCAAAAGCCAGCATGAAGAAAGCGATATAGTAAATCCCGGCAAGCCCCGTGGCGCCGAATTCCACCTCCCCCACCCTTCCCATGAGGATGGTGTCGGTGATCTGGATCACGTTTTGAGCCAATAAGCTAAGAATAATCGGAAAACTTACGTCCCTTATTTTTTTGTATGAATACATGTAAAATTGTTTTTTTAACTAATTGATAGAGGATTATACGAGAAAGCAAATGGCAGCCACACTTTCGC
Source organism: Bacteroidales bacterium 45-6 (assembly GCA_001897035.1). Lineage (GTDB taxonomy): Bacteria > Bacteroidota > Bacteroidia > Bacteroidales > Dysgonomonadaceae > UBA1309. The sequence goes on along the minus strand of MKRS01000268.1, from coordinate 10,927 downwards.
ATGGTTGCCATTTTATCTCTAAAGCTGTAGAATATCGCTACCGAAGCGCTATTTCACCAGCTTGTTTGTCTTCGTATCCGGAAACACAACCCATGGTTTGAAATTTTTTGCTTCTTCAAAATCCATCTGAGCATACGACATGATGATAACCACATCGCCGGGCTGAACCTTTCGGGCGGCAGCTCCATTCAAGCAGATAGCCCCGGAACCGCGTTCACCTTTGATGACGTAGGTTTCCAAACGTTCGCCATTATTGTTGTTCACAATTTGCACTTTTTCGCCGGCAATGATGTTGACAGCATCCATCAAGTCCTCATCGATGGTGATGCTGCCAATGTAGTTGAGGTTAGCCTCAGTGACAGTCACATTGTGCAATTTCGATTTGATAACTTCAATAGTCATAATTTTTTCCCTGCATTACTGCTTCGCAAAATAAGTGATGTTGTCGATAAGTCTTATTTCTCCACAGAAGACGGTGATGCAACCCACCGCATAGTCCGCATTTTGCCATTCACTGATACTTTGCAAGCTGTTGCCATCTACGATCTCGAAATATTCAACCTGCAAGCCTTCGTTCGCATTGATTTGATCCACCACCCAGTTGACAGTGTCCTGAACCGAACTTCGGCCTACAAAGTTACGACTTTTTGTCAAAGCTTCCGATATTTTCACCGCTAATTTACGTTGCGAAGGTGCCAAACGCGCGTTTCGGCTGCTCAAAGCCAAACCATCTGCTTCGCGGACAATCGGCATGGCTACTATTTCAACCGGGAGGTTGAGCTGTTGCACCATGGAACGGATGATGGCCACTTGCTGGAAATCCTTTTCACCGAAATACGCCCGGTAGGGTTTCACCAAATCGAATAAGCGGCTCACCACTTGCGCCACACCGTTGAAATGTCCGGGGCGATGCTTGCCTTCCATCACCTTGTCCAGCATTCCGAAGTCGAACCGGCGCGTATCTTCCTCGGGATAAACATCTTCCACTCCAGGAGCAAAAACCACCGTCACCCCAGTGGGTTCCAGCAAGGTCAGGTCAGCATCCAAAGTTCGGGGATAGTGGATAAGGTCGTTCTTGTCGTTAAATTGTGTTGGGTTTACAAAGATGCTCACCACGCTCACCTCGTTGTCGGCCACACATTGTTTCACCAAAGAGATGTGTCCTTGATGCAAGGCCCCCATCGTGGGGACAAAACCGATGGAACACCCTTCGCTGCGAAAAGAGGAGAGGGATTCGTCCAACTGGTCGGTTGTTGTAACTACAATCATCCTATTTGATTTTCAATTAACAGCATTTCCACTGCTCATTTTCTAAAAAACTGTGCAAAGCAACTAAATTTTCGTGGAATGGCGAAACATCCGGCGATTATTTTGCCGATTAATTTTAAGACTGCCTCTTCCCGGTGAGAACATCTTTGCCTGCAAGAAAAATCGATCTTGCTCCGGCAAGCACTTCGCAAGCGCCAACATCTACTGGCCAACCCGCTTGAAACAAACCGCCTTTTGGCTATCTTTATCGGGAATTTTGCTCCATTTGTCGATTTATTGTTGCCAGAAGGCATCCGTAGCCTATATCTTTGTATCAAACAAATTATAAAACATTTTATATGGAAAACAATAGCAGACCTTGCCGCAAGGATCATCGATCCGGCAAAATAACCTTGGCTTTTATATTGATTGCCGTTGGTGTCATCCTCTTGGGAGTGAACACGGGCTGGATTCCTGCCGAGTACAAACGGATATTCATATCCTGGCAGATGTTGCTCATCTTCATCGGGCTTGTTAAATTCATGAAGAGACAATATTTCAGCGGAACCGTGTTGCTCATCGTGGGAGGCTTTTTCATTATGCCGGTCATCAACCAAGTGGATCCCCGCTTTTTCAACTTCATTCCGGCCGATTTTGTGCAACTCTATTGGCCCGTGTTCCTAATCATATTGGGGGCTTTTATGTTCTTGCGCTGGCTGTTTCCCAACTCGGGAATGTTCGGCTCGTGCAGACGAGAGCGTCGCGACATGTTCCATCACCACAGCAGTACCACCGGCGGAAGTGTGCACATCGACAACCTGTTTGGAGGAAGCGAGCAAATCGTTCTCGACCCTGAATTCAAAGGAGGAGAAATCAATTCGGTGTTTGGCGGGACAAAACTCGACCTGCGGCGGACCAGCTTGCCTGAAGGTGTCACCACGCTCGAAGTAAACTTAGTGTTCGGTGGTGTCGAAATCCTTATTCCTTCCCATTGGAACGTCCAATTGAAAGTGGATACCGTTCTTGGAGGATTCGAGGACAAGCGTTACGGCAGCGAAACCATTGATACTTCGCGCAAATTGCTCATCAAGGGTTCGTGTGTCTTCGGCGGCGGAGAACTGAAAAACTAATTGCCTAATGGAACACCCTGTCTTTCAAAACAGAGTTCTCCTGCTGCTCTACATCCTGCTATGGACTGTGGTTTCTGTGGCGATAAGCTTCGCAGTCGCACCGCTTTCGTCCACATCGCAGCTCCAATGCGCCGCCTGGGGATTTGCATCCGGATATTTATTCGGGGGAATATCGCTGCCGTTGTGGAACGTGCTGAAATATGCCGATTATTCCACGCAGAATAAGTGGCAAGCCACTTTCAGCTATTTCGTCCTTGGTGCCGTTACAGTTGCAGCTTGGGTCGCCGCAGTCTATCTTGTCTTGGAATTGTTGCTTGAAACCAACAGCGGCGACGGCTCGTGGATGACCCAGTTAATACCTTTGCAGTCGTTGCTGGGAACCTGCTTCTTCACCGTCACGGCTTACGCCTACAACAACAGCCTCAATAGAATCAAGGAGAACGAAGAAGAAATAAAACTGGAGAAAATAGAAACCGAAGCTATCGCCGAAATCAGCCAGGAACCCAAAGAAATCATCGAGCGGATCGCTATCAAGGTGCGCCAAAAAATAGAGGTGGTGCTGGTCGCCGACATCGTATTCATCCAGTCGGAAGGCGACTACACCATGATCCACACCGCAAACAGCCGCTTCCTGAAGGAACAAACGATGAAATATTTTGAGCTGCATCTCCCGGCCAACCTGTTCGTTCGGATTCATCGCTCCTACATCGTGAATGTCTTGGCCATTTCCAAAGTGGAGCTCTTCGAAAAGCAAACATACCGCATCACGTTGAAAAACGGCGTGCAAATCAAGGCCAGTGCGGCGGGCTACAAACTACTGAAGAACGCCCTCAGCTTGTAGCTAAATGTTGACATGGTCGTTACGGAACTGCGTGGGAGTTTTTCCCGCATGTTGCCGGAACAAGCGGTTGAAGTACGACACATTCTCCACCGACAAGTCAACGGCAATCTGCCGGACAGTCTGACTGGTAGTCGTCAACAGGATTTGCGCTCTTTCCATCTTTTTCTGGTTGATGTATTTCAACGGAGTAAGCTTCATCTCCTTCCTGAAGAGGCGAATAAAATGGTCGGAAGTCATGCAGTACAGATCGGCTAACTGCGAGATGGAAATATTTTGATTGATATTGGCATGGATATACTGCAGAGCCTGAAAAATCCGCTTGTCCTTGTTTGCCGACTTATGCCCCATTTCCCGTATAAATACCGACATCAATTGATATAGAATGCCCTGTGTTTCGATCGTAGAACACAAGGGCATTTTGCTATTGTCGGCATCAAACCGCCGAAAAGAGGAAGCATTGTCGTAAATCTGGGGGTCGATATGCCGCAAATAACGATCCGGATTGGCCTCCAACAACCGTCGCACCAGCATCCGGTGAAATTCCGTGGCCGGCAACTCCATCGGAAACAGGTGAGTGTCGAATAGAGATTCGGGAAGAGGCCCATTTTCGTAAAAATGAATATAGTAGAGATCAAAATGGCCCTCGCACATGTCGTCGTGAAGCGCAAACGGAGGAATAAGATAAAGATGCCCCGGCTTCAAATGGAAAATCTCTCCCCCCATCCTTGTCCGTGCCTCCCCGCCTTCCACCAAATAGATCCGGGCAAAAGGACTACAAATCCGGCTCCAGTTCCAATTGGCATTCAATCGGCTATGCCCCACATTGAGAAGGATAAAATCGGGATGCCTGTTCATCGTTTTTATATTATACTTAAGGTTCCGTAAATATATACATTCTACAAAGAAAACATAGATTAAAGAATCTAAAATATCGGTTTCATGCTATTTTATTGTCGAAAAAGTGAAAGCAGTAGCAAATCCAACAACCTACATTTGCCTTAATCCTTAATCAACTAATTTTTTCACACATCATGAAAACGAACAGGTATTTGGGCACATGGCCCAAGATAGGCATCCGCCCCACCATCGATGGCCGCATGGGAGGAGTCAGGGAATCCCTCGAAGTACAAACAATGAACATGGCGAAAAGCGTGGTTGACTTGCTTTCCTCGACGATCAAAAATCCCGACGGAACACCCGTTGAATGCGTTATTGCCGACACCACCATAGGCCGGGTGGCCGAAAGCGCTGCCTGCGCCGAAAAATTCAGAAGGGAAAATGTGGGCGTCACCATCACCGTCACCCCTTGCTGGTGCTACGGCAGCGAAACCATGGACATGGAGCAACACACCGTGAAAGCTGTGTGGGGTTTCAATGGAACGGAACGCCCGGGAGCAGTGTATCTGGCCGCCGTACTTGCCGGACATGCCCAAAAAGGATTGCCCGCATTCGGCATCTATGGCCACGACGTGAAAGATTCCTCAGATACCGAGATCCCCGAAGATGTGAAAGAAAAATTACTCCGTTTTGCCCGTGCCGGACAAGCAGTAGCCATTATGCGCGGCAAATCCTATTTGTCCATTGGCGCAGTGTGCATGGGCATCGCAGGCTCTATCGTGAATACAGATTTCTTTGAAGATTACCTCGGAATGCGTTGCGAAGGGGTGGACGAAGTAGAACTCATCCGACGGATGACAGAAGGAATTTACGACATGGAAGAATTCGAAAAAGCCCTTGCCTGGGCCAAAGCCAATTGCAAGGAAGCGGCCGACAACAACAAACCTCATTTGGCTAAAACCCGCGAGCAAAAAGATGCCGACTGGGAATTTATCGTAAGAATGACCCTCATCGTCCGCGACCTGATGGTGGGCAATCCACGGCTCAAAGAACTTGGGTTTGGGGAAGAAGCTCTTGGACACAATGCCATTGCGGCAGGTTTTCAAGGGCAACGCCAATGGACCGATTTCTATCCGAATGGAGACTTCACCGAAGCGATCCTCAATTCGTCTTTCGACTGGACAGGCGTTCGCGCACCCTATATCTTAGCCACCGAAAACGATGCACTCAATGGCACGGCCATGCTATTCGGACACCTGCTCACCAACACGGCACAGATTTTTGCCGATGTGCGCACCTATTGGAGTCCGGAAGCAGTCAAACGGGTTACGGGCAAAAAGCTTGAAGGCTTGGCCGCAGGCGGGATGATCCACCTTATCAACTCCGGTGCAGCCACCTTGGATGGCTCGGGAAGACAATGCGACAGCCAAGGCAAATCCACCATGAAGCCTTTCTGGGAAATCACCAAAGAAGAGGCAAACGCTTGCTTGGACGCAACGTCCTGGGTGCCGGCCAACCGTGAATATTTTCGTGGCGGCGGCTTTTCTTCCAAGTTCCTCACATTGGGAGGAATCCCTTGCACGATGATGCGCCTCAATCTGGTGAAAGGATTGGGTCCCGTGCTGCAAATTGCCGAAGGCTGGACTGTGGATCTGGATCCGGAAATCCACCAAATTCTCGATGAAAGAACCGACAAGGGCTGGCCCACAACCTGGTTTGTCCCCAGATTAAGCAATTCTGACAATTTCAAGGACGTATATTCCGTTATGAACAATTGGGGAGCCAACCACGGAGCCATCAGTGCCGGACACATAGGTGCCGACCTCATCACTTTGGCCTCGATGTTGCGGATTCCCGTTTGCATGCACAATGTGGAGGAAAAGAGCATCTACCGCCCTGCTGCATGGAGCGCTTATGGCATGGACAAGGAGGGGGCTGACTACCGTGCCTGCCAAGTATATGGCCCATTGTATAAAAAATAAATACGAAAAACATGATGAATCTAAAAGAAGGGTACATCCGCGAAACCGCAGGACCCACAAAGCGTTTCTGCCAATTCTTGTTTCTGAATCCGGAAACTATCGACGAATACAAGTATTGGCACGACAGCGCCAACACCTGGAAAGAGATTCCCGAAGGAATCAGGCGGGCAGGCATCTTGGACATGGAAATCTACATTCATTCCAACATGGCTTTCATGATTGTGGAAACTCCCCTCGATTTCGATTGGGACGAGGCTTTCGGTCGATTGGCTACTTTCGAACGGCAGGCCGAGTGGGAAGAATTTGTTGCCCCGTTCCAATTGGTACGGGAAGGACAGCGTTCGGAAGAAAAATGGAAATTGATGGAACGGATTTACTCTCTGACAGACGCACTCAAATAAATCACCATGGACATAAACAGCAAAAAAGCAGAATTTATTGAACAAGCCCACCGGGTGGGAAAAGAGCGGCTGATGCTTTGCAGCAGCGGAAATATTTCGTGGAGAATAGACGATGACACTGCGCTGGTTTCGGGAACAGGATCGTGGCTTTCGCGCATAGAGGAAGAAAATGTGGCCGTATGCCGCATCTCCGACGGAATGCGCATCGACGGGCCAAAGCCTTCGATGGAAAGTACATTCCATTTGGGAGTCCTCCGGGAGAGGAAAGACATGAACGTGGTGATCCATTTCCAATCGGAATATGCCACCGTCGTCTCCTGCATGAAGGACAAACCAACGGACTTCAATGTGACTGCCGAAATCCCGTGCTATCCCGGACGGGAGATACCGGTTGTGCCGTATTTTAGGCCCGGTTCGCCCGAATTGGCGGCAGCCATCACCAAGGCTTTGGAAAACCACGATTGTGCTTTGATGAGTAAACACGGACAAGTGGTGTGTGGAAAAGATTTTGACGATGCCTTTCAAAAAGCGGTCTTTTTTGAAATGGCTTGCAAGATAATCGTTCTCGCAGGAAAAGATAACTACCTCACCCTCACCGGCGATGAAATCCACGATTTGGACGTGTATGTGTTAGGAAAAACAAGCAAGTAAAAAAACTGACCGTGTAACCGAGTGACCCTGTTTGTTATCTTGGCCACTCGGTCACATTAGTACAGCTTATGGCATACCTCGCTATTGATTTAGGAGCAGGCAGCGGACGAGCCATTGTTGGCTTCATCGAAAACGGAAAGCTGCGGCTCGAAGAAATACACCGATTTGTGAATCCTCCCGTGGAAATGGGCGGGACACTCTATTGGAACTTTCTTTCCCTTTTTGCCGACATCAAGGAGGGCATCCGATTGTCGATCAAGAAAGGATACCAGCTCCAAGGAATCGGGGTGGACACTTGGGGCGTTGATTATGGTTTGGTGGACAACTCCGGGAAACTCTTGGCAAATCCCGTATGCTACCGCGACAAACGAACGACGGGACTATCCCAAAAGATGACCGAAATTATTTCCCCTGAAAAGCTGTTCTCCATCACGGGAATCCAACAGATGGAAATCAACACCCTTTTCCAGGCATATAGCCAAATCCTTGGCCAAGACAAATCGTTGCAAATAGCCGATCGATTGTTGTTTATGCCCGATTTGATCAATTTCTTCCTCACGGGCAAGGCTTTCAACGAATACACGATTGCCTCAACATCCCAACTGCTTCATGCACATGAAAAAGCATGGAGCGAAGAAATCATCGTCGGGTTAGGTCTGCCTTCCCGGCTGATGGGAAAAATTGTTTTTCCAGGTGAACCGATAGGAAAGCTAACAAAAGAAATAGAGCATGAAACAGGGGCATTGGGTGTAAAGGTTTTCTCCGTCGGATCGCACGACACAGCCAGTGCCATAGGCGCCATTCCGGAAGAAGGCGACGATTGGGCTTTCTTAAGTTCCGGCACTTGGTCGCTGCTTGGCAAATTATCGGACAATCCGATTCTCGACAACAAGGCACTTGAACACGACTTCACCAACGAAGGAGGTGTCAACGGCAAAATACTCTTCATGCGCAACATCACCGGCTTGTGGCTATTGCAGCGTTTGGTTGCCGAATGGGAAAACGAAGAAGGGGAAAAAACCGACTACGACGCCCTGCTCAGCAAAACAGCCAGCTCGCAACCCTTCGGTGGAGTTGTGGATCCCGACAATGCCAGTTTCAACCACCCCGAATCGATGACCGAGGCAATCCGCCAATTTTGCAGGCAGACACAGCAACCAATTCCATCGGACAAAGGCGAATTAGCGCGCTGCGTGATCGAATCTTTGGCCTTAAAATATCGGACGGTTCTCGACAAAATCGCCCAATGCACCGGAAAACCCGTCAATAGGCTTCACATGGTGGGTGGCGGTAGCCGGAACAGAATGCTGGCACAATACACCGCCAATGCCTTGAACATGCAAGTGACGACCGGACTCACCGAAGGCACAGCCGTAGGAAACATCATGCAGCAGGCCATCGGCTACGGTGAGGTGAAAGATTGGCGAGAAGGGCATTCCATTATACGAAACAGTTTTGCTTTCGAAACATTTTCTCCCGAAAATAGCGAGAGATGGGCAAGCTTTTTTGCTCAAAAAGAAACCTTATTCAAAAAAAATAGATAATTTCATGCCCGAATTTTCAACCTGTTACAGCAAAAAAACGATTTTAACTTATCATTTATAACAAAGAAAGTAAATCATGAACCAGAAAAACCAAAACAGTTTATTCACCGGGAAGAACGGCGAGAATTATCTCTTTCCGTTTATCCTGATTACCAGCCTATTCTTCCTGTGGGGATTTGCCCATAGCCTGTTGGATGTGCTCAATAAACACTTCCAAGACTCGCTGCACCTCACCAAAGCCCAGTCGGGAGCTGTGCAGGCCGCAGCCTACGGAGCTTATTTCCTGATGGCTATCCCGGCAGGAATTGTGGCCCGCAAATACGGCTTCAAGAGGGGAATATTGGTTGGACTGACGCTGTTTGCCGCGGGAGCTTTCTGGTTTGTACCCGCCGTAGGGATCAACGCATTCTGGGCATTCCTCATTGGTCTGCTGGTGTTGTTTGCCGGACTCACATTTCTGGAAACGGTGGCTAACCCCTACACCACCCTCCTCGGCCCAGCCGACAAAGCCGCCAGCCGCATCAACCTGGCTCAAACATTCAATGCCCTTGGATGGATCATGGGGCCACTGATCGGGTCTATCCTCATTTTCAAAAACAATTCCAACCAATCGATTTTAGAATTGTTTATCCAAGCTCTCAAAAAGGTATTCTTGGGGTTGAAAGACATCAGCGACGCCATCCCGCTGGAGAATATAAAATCGCACACTGAGAATTCAGCTTTGATTGTTCCCTATGTCGGGCTTGGCCTGTTAGTCTTGCTCGTCTTGGTCATGTTTGTTTTTGCAAAGCTACCCGAAGTTAACGCAGCTTCCATTTCGCACGACGAAGATTCCCCGGAGAGCGATGCCGGAAAGAAAGAGATTCCCCTTTCCAGGCAACGCCATTTTGTGCTGGCCGTAGTGGCTCAATTCCTCTACGTGGCAGCTCAAACAGGGATTGGTAGCTTTTTCATCAACTACACCATCGAGGTAAAAGAGGTGAAACTAACTGAAATACAGGGCGGTTTGCTCCTTGGCCTTGGCGGCATGCTGCTGTTCGCCATCGGACGCTTGTCGGGCAGCATGATCATGAAAAAAGTGAAGGCTGGCACGCTGTTAGGTCTTTGCGCCTTGGCCAACACGCTGCTGATGCTGGCGGTGACACAAGTCCACAACCGCTTTGGAGTGATGGCACTCATCTGCAGCTACCTGTTCATGTCGATCATGTTCCCTTCCATTTTTGCATTGGGGTTGACAGGTTTGGGTGACAAAACGAAAACAGCCTCCTCCATACTCATTCTGACAATCGTGGGAGGAGCCATTGCCCCAGCTTTAATGGGTTGGATCGGTGCTGAAAAAATGAATCTCGGATTCATCATCCCGCTGGTATGTTTCCTCTACATCTCGTTCTACGGGTTTGTCGGAAGCAAGGTGAAAAACCGACATGCCCAACAAGATTCGCCAAATCACATGCAAGGCAATGCACAAACTTGAAAGTGAGAAAATTAACTAATTGCTTAACAATGGGATCACTCTCATGAGGTTCGCGGGTAGGTCAAGAAATTTAGCAAATCACCAAAAGCTAATGCTTCATAGCTATCTCTATAAATATAATCTTGAAAACTAAAATAAGAAAATTGAAAATGAAAAAAGTTTTTGTAAGCGGCTGCTATGATATGCTGCACAGTGGCCACGTAGCCTTTTTTGAAGAAGCAGCCAAATACGGAGACCTGTATGTAGGCATTGGGTCCGACAAGACGATCAACGAGTTGAAAGCGCGGAAAACGTTCAACAGTGAACAAGAACGCCTCTACATGGTGAAATCGCTCAAGACGGTGAAAGATGCCTGGGTGAACCGGGGAGGAGGACTGCTTGACTTCCTGGATGAACTCAAGGAACTGAAACCCGACATTTTCTTTGTGAACAGTGACGGGCACAGCGCCCTCAAAGAGCAGATCTGTCAAGAACTCGGCATCGAATACGTCGTGAGCAAACGCGTGCCTCACGGCGAATTACCAGCCCGCTCCACTACCGCCTTGCGTGAGGAATGCCGGATTCCCTACCGGATCGACATTGCGGGGGGATGGCTCGACCAACCGAATGTCAGCAGCCAGCATCCCGGCTCAGTGGTTACAATTTGTATAGAACCTGATTATGAATTCAACGACCGTAGCGGCATGTCCACCAGCTCCCGCAAAAAAGCCATCGAGCTATGGCAAGTGGATATTCCCGCAGGAGACAAAGAAACATTGGCCAAAACCCTTTTCTGCTTCGAAAATCCTCCTGGAACAAAATATGTGAGTGGTTCGCAAG
>MKRS01000267.1 GCA_001897035.1 Bacteroidales bacterium 45-6 | reverse complement strand
CCTCTAATTTCTCTGAAAGACTATGCTTTCGTTGCTTTCTTTTTGTTGACATAAAAATACCCCAAAAGTTTTTTGTCTAACTTTTTGGGGGCAGATCAAAAAGCCGCTCTTATCGTTTGCTGAAGAAGGCATCAAGCTTTTGGGATACTTTTCAAAAGTCCCTTCACCGGCTGCAAGGCAAGCATGATAGCCACCACGAAAAACAGATAGGACAAAGCCAAGGTCTTCTGGTCATAAATATCGAGGATGCTCACAAGCAAATAACCTATAACAGAAAAAACAATATAAGATCCGCCGCTCGTCACCCCTCCAGCAGTAGCCGCAAAGGCTGGAAAACGGGTAATGCAGTAGGTAAAATAAACGTTGTAGGTGAACCCCTCCAGCAAATGCAGCAACACCACAAACAGCATGATGGAGAACACCGAATTGAAGTGCAACATCGCTGTAAGATACATTGCCAACCCAATCACCAGCTGCAAGGTGACGACTGTGCTGAGTTTCGCAAAGAAGGGTTTGTCGATAAGCCGTTTGGCCAACATTCCTCCGAGTAGGATAGAAACGCCCGAGCACAGGGCGGCATAACCCGTCGCCACGGGGGAAAGATGGAAGCCATGTTCGATGATGAACGGCATGCTCATGCCAAATACCAGCACCATGCCATAGCTCAATCCAAGAATCAATACGCCCATAACATAATCCCTTGCCTGCCACAATTGGGCATACGTGGAGCGAATCATGCGCCAATGAAAGGGTTGCGGCTCTCGGATCGTTTCCCCACTGTACCGTAGTTCGAGCAACAGCATCGCCAATCCATAGAGGGCCAGCAGGTAAAAGTTTGCCCGCCATCCAAAATAGGTCTGCAAATATCCCCCAATAAACGGAGCAAGAATGGGTGCCGAAGCCTACACGATGGTTATCAAACTCGTATAATGCTTCCGTTTCGCTCCTTCATACACGTCGATGAAAAACGCCCGTTTCGCCGTCACGATAAATCCGATGGCCACACCCTGTAGAAAACGGAGGCCAATAATCACGAAAATGCTTCCGCTAAGAAGGATGCCTATATTGGTGACGATGAATGCCAGCAACGAGTAAAGAGTGATTCTGTAACGGCCAAAGCTATCTACGATACTGCCTACAAATAGCTGGGAAGCACCGTAACTAATGAGAAAAGCTGTCATCGTCAGCTTGATGTTGTCGCTCGTTGTGCCCAAGTCGGTGACCATGCTTGGGAAAGAGGGTAAATATACGTCCACTGCCAATCCCGATAGAGGAATCAACACGAAAGCCAGCACTGTGGCTTTCCATTCATTTTCTTTTTTCAAACGTTTCATCTCCTGATCTTTTTTGAGAAGGCAAAATTAGGGTGAAACAACGAGATGAAGCAAACGTCAATCAAAGGAATTTTTATACAAATCAAATATATGGGTAGTTAGCCTCGGAAACTCTTGGGGCTTTGCCCTGTATGCTTCTTGATGAAGGCGTTGAAGTGCTGGGTATATTCAAAGCCCAAGCTGTCGCCGATCTCCGTAATGCTCCAGTCGGCATTCCTGAGAAGTTCGATGGCCTCTTGCAGGATGCGCTGGCCAATGAGCTGCGAGGTCGATTGGCCGGTGTGCAACTTCAGACAATGATTGAGGTGGTTGACATGCACACGCAGCTCATTGGCAAAATCGGCGGGACTTTTCATCGGGATACTATTCTTGGGCGAGTCAACAGGGAATTGTCGGTCGAGCAATTCGAAGAACCGCTTTGCCACATCGTTCTTCGGCCTTTCCTTTTTCAGTTCGGGGGAATGCGATTCCAGCACCTTGATTCCTTCGTAAATAATCAGTTGGAGCAAGTTTTGCACCACTTCGTCCTTGTATTCGAATTCGCTTTCGTAGGTATCGTGGATTTTTTCGAAATAATCCTGAAACGTTTGGTATTCCTCTCCGCCAAGAAGGATAAAAGGATAGACTGCGTTTTCAAACAAGCCATACATTTTTTTCAGGATCAACCTCAAACCAGCCGAAAGGTATTCTTCGTTGAAAAGACAGACATACCCACCCGGGCACTCCGAGATGGGTTCCCATCCAAATTTGTTGTCGGGATTGGAAAACGATATGTATGGCTGGTTGATGGCCACCTTCCCTTTTTCTGTGTATAAAATTGCTTTCCCGTTAATCAGGCAGATCTTGTAATAGTCGCGCCGCACGAAAGGCTGGGTTACCATGCAATTGTTCCGCTTGAAAATGTTGAAATGGCGTACAAGGCCTCTCCCTTGTTGCAATTCAGTTGGGATATCCTTGTTCGTCGTTTTGTAATATTGAAGAATCGATTCGGTGTATTCCATCATCCCTGAAAAATTTAAAGAAATCAAAGATAAATAATTATCGGGAATCCGATGCTCCTCAAAGAAATTTCTTCGGATATTTATGCGCTTGCCGCACAAATTGCTCGATGGCAAATAGGCCAGATAGATCAATCTGCTTCCGTCTCCTATTTAAAGAGAATGGGCATCATATACCACTATTTGGCACGCAAATCTAACGGATACTCTTTGTTTCGATAGATCGTTTGCCAAACCCACGGGAAGCTTCACGAGCCAAGGTTGTGAAAAACACGCAACATATCTTCATTGATGTATAAATTTTATGTATCTTTGCATATTAAATGACAATCCAAAATGAGTTCAAAACGGGTTTTATACATCACGCAAGAAATATTTCCTTATTTACCTGAATCTAACATTTCCACCATAAGCAGGCATCTTCCACAAGCTATCCAAGAAAAAGGGAGAGAAATCCGCACGTTCATGCCCCGGTTCGGGAACATCAATGAGAGAAGAAATCAGCTTCACGAAGTGATCCGCTTGTCGGGGATGAATTTGATCATCAACGACACAGACCATCCGCTGATTATCAAGGTAGCTTCCATCCAAGCTGCCCGGATGCAGATCTATTTCATTGACAACGATGATTTCTTCAGCCGGAAGTTTACCACCGAGGATGACAATGGAGAAGAATTTGCCGACAACGACGAACGGAGCATTTTCTATGTCAGGGGCGTGATGGAAACAATCAAGAAATTGCGTTGGATTCCCGACATCATCCACTGCCACGGATGGATGACGGCATTGACGCCGCTTTTCATCAAAAGAGCTTATGCGGACGACCCTTGTTTCAAAGGTTCCAAAATCGTTTATTCGCTCTATGGCGACGAGATGAAAAGGCCTTTTAGCCCCGATTTTATCAACAAGGTATCCTTGGACGGCATCACGGACGATGACGTGAAAGACCTTGAGGGTGAAACCGACTTTGTGAAGTTGACCAATTTCGCCTTAAAATATTCCGACGGCGTGATCCAGTCGAGTGAAACGATCAACCCCCAGCTATTGAAATCTGCGCAGGAAAGCGGAATTCCGTTCCTTCCATTCAATCCCGATTTCAACACTTGGACAGAAGAAGTAAACTCGTTCTACGAACAATTCTAAATTTCTCCGGAAAAAATATATTTTTTTCTTACTTGAGATTGCTCAGCCCGCTTTCCCGAATCACCGGAAGCGAACTGAGCAATTTTTTTCTTCCTGCGGGAAATCCTTCGATTATAATAACAAGACATCAGGCTTTTGCTTCATCTGGGGGATTCTTTGTATTTGGGTAGATCATCTATATTACTTATTATTGTGGCCAATCCTCCTTTTTTAATCTCCGAAAGCAAATCTGATCCCATTCCTGTTTTCAAATAACGCCAAAAATACCTATTTTTGATCTTTTATAAATCCTCGGAAGAGGGTGGTACTAATTGCTGAATGAATATTTATCCGAAATATGGCACGCACGTTTGAATTCCAGATGAAAGTCCGCGACTATGAATGCGACTCGCAAGGAGTGGTCAATAACGCAAACTATCTCCATTATTTTGAAGCCGTCAGGCACGAGATGATGGAGCATTGCGGGTTGCGGCTGCGCGACCTCACCGACCAAAACATTCTTCCCGTGGTGCGCAACGCTAACATATCCTACAAGCATTCGCTGCGAGGATCGGACGAATTTGTGTGTCAGGTAAAGGTGGAACGCGAACTTCTACGCTATATTTTCCATCAGGAGATATTCCGCATTCCTGACAACCTATTGTGTGCAAAAGCATCCATCGAGGTGGTGTGCCTCACCAACGGCAGGGTTTCGAAGCCGGAAATTTTTGACCGGGCTTTTGCCGATTACATTACTTGGAGATAGTATTTTATGAATTCCAAAATAACGTTTTATATCGTGCGTCACGGACGCACGCTGATGAATACGCTCGACAGGGTGCAAGGATGGTGCGACTCGCCGCTCACACTCGAAGGGCAAGAGGTGGCCAAGTATGTGGGATTGGGAATGAAGGACATTCCTTTCCGATCGGCTTATTGCAGCACGCTGAGGCGCACCCGCCAAACGGTTGACATCATCCTGAAAGCGAAGGGGCAAGGAAACATCCAGCCAATCGAGATCGATGGATTCCGAGAGGCCGGATTTGGAAGTTTCGAGTCAGGAAAGAATCTGAGGATGTGGGAAAGCGCGGCTTTCTTTCTGCACTACAAGTCGGCGGAAGCCATGTACAACGATGTGCTCGCCGGCAAAATCACTTTCCGGGCCATCCTCAACGCAGTCAAGGAACTGGACAAATTCAATATGGCAGAAAGCTACGAGCAGGTGGAACAACGGGCTCAAGCGAGCCTGCGAGCCATTGCCGAAGAAGAAGCCGAAAAGGGAGATGCAAATGTCCTTGTCATCGCTCACGGGATGAGCATTGTGGCCATGCTGATGAGCCTTGGAGGCGACAAGGTCTTGAAAGGGCATCTGGAGAATGCCGCCGTATGCAAGGTTACTTACGAAAGAGGAGAGTTCTCCGTGGAATCGATGAACGACCTCAGCTATGCGGAAAGGGGTCGGCTCGCTACCTAAATATGCCAACGGAACAAGTAATTGACACAAATTTTTATGCACGAACATTCCCGACTCACCTACCGCATTGCCCTCACCAAAATACCCGGTGTGGGCGACATCATTGCCCGAAACCTGCTGCGGGGCATGGGCGACGAAGCGGCCATTTTTACCGAGAGTAGAAAGGCTTTGCTGGCAGCGGGCATTTCCGCACGGATTATCGAGGAGATCAAACGTCCTGCACTACTCGAAGAAGCCAAACGGGAAGCCGAATTTGTGGAAAAGAACAAAATCACCCCGATCTTCATTTCCGGCAAAGAATACCCTTCGCGCCTCATCGACTGCGTGGACGCGCCTGTGCTGCTCTACTACAAGGGAAATGCTGACTTGAATTCAAAGAAAATCATCAGTATCGTTGGCACACGCAAAGCTACAAGCTATGCCACTGATTTTTGCGAAACATTCCTGCGGGAACTCTCTTCCCTGTTTCCAGATGTTATAATCGCAAGTGGATTGGCTTACGGAATCGACATCCATGCACATCGTACATCCTTGAAATTGGGATTGAGCACCGTTGGCGTTCTGGCGCATGGCCTCGACAGGTTTTATCCCTCTGTACACCAAAGAACGGCATTGGAAATGATCGGACAAGGAGGTTTGCTCACCGAATTTCCAAGCGGTACAAATCCTGATAAACACAATTTTGTGCGCCGCAACCGCATCGTGGCAGGAATGGCGGATGCCGTTATTGTCTTGGAGTCAGCCGAAAAAGGAGGATCACTCATCACGGCCGAAATAGCCAGCTCTTACTACAAAGATGTGTTTGCGCTGCCCGGCAGAGCCACCGACCTGCAATCGGCAGGATGCAACAACCTGATCGTAAACAACAAAGCCGCGCTCCTACAATCGGCTGAATCCTTTGTCCGCCAAATGGGCTGGGGCAACACAGCATCAAAGGCTTCGTCTGCAAAGCCCCCCATACAACGGGAGCTTTTGCTCGACCTCACGCACGAAGAACGCGCGGTTTACGATGCCTTGTACTCGGAAGAAATGCAGGTGAACCTGCTTGCCGTGAGGGCAAATATTCCGCTCTCGAAGCTGTTCTACACCTTGCTCGACATGGAGATGAAAGGGATCATCAAGCCCTTGCCAGGGGGCGTTTATCGGGTGGTGTGAAGGATGCCAAAGACGCAGATTCAGCAATAAAATCATCGGAAATCGACAACAATAAGAACCAAATTGAATTATATAAAGCTATATTTTATAACTTTACCATTGAAATCGTAAAAAAACTATCGTAATGGCTAACAACTATGTGAACTTTATTTCTGACGAGCATCTGTTGAACTGCATTGCAAACTTGCATAAGTCGTATCTGAAGGCAAAGAGCAATGTATCAAAGAAGAGTTTTTATGCGAATAAGGTTGACACCATCAAATTGACGTTTGATGCCAAATTTAATGACATCAACGAAGAAGATTTGATTCAATCCGAAATTCTTCGGCAAATAGATAAATCTATCAACAATTCAATTGGGACTTTCCACGAGCAAATTCTCGGAGGAATCGAAGGTTTTGAAGTGGGGGATTTGAGCGGATTTGATGTGAAGGCAAAGGACAATACGCTGTTTGCTTTGTTCCAATTAGAACCCATCCCATCGAAATTCCAAGATGCTATCTTTGAAAAATTGGCAAAGCAAGCCCAGTTGTTCAGACAAGCCAGTTGCTATCTTGTTGATTTCACGAGAGAGGATGATTATGTTGAAAACTGGGCGATAACAACCGAGGAAAGCTCGGTAAGTCATAAACGGGTGTTCAAAATTTCTGGCACGAGGTTTTATGAGGTGGTGACAGGAGAGAAGGAGGTACATGAAAGAATCAGGCATTCAATAGATTTGCTACTCCAGTCTATTTTTTGAATTATCAGTGAAATGCCACGATTGGCCTGTTTAGAAACATACATAGATATGATTAAAAAAGTAAACTATTTATTACCTTTGCAATCTAAATTCAATATTTTTCTGTAAGAGACTCTATTCAGAATCAACAAAAAATAAAGTTACGGCTATGGACAATATGAAAAATAAAGTTCTTGCTTTTGATTATATGTTGACATTGTTCAAGCGTTGGCATGAAGAAACTGCCCCGGCAGGCGTTGATTTTACAAGCCTCTCTCGGCTTTCGGTGCTGAAATTATTGTTTTTTGCTTCTGCGCCCAAGGATGATAAAGACGAGAATAATCTGCTTGGCATATTTGATGAATTTTATGCCCTGCCTTATGGTCCCGTTGAAAGTGATTTATATACTGCAATAAAACTGGGGCAATTACCAAATTATGAAGTAAAGGAAAGAAGCATAAATATTATAAATCCAAATCCGACGTACAATAATTTGGACACTGAAACTAAATCTTTAATAGAAGGCGAGATTGAACAACTGAAAGTAAAAAATAAGGATTTAATTATTAAAAGTGCTTTTGACTTGGTTGACATATCTCATCAGTGGGAGAGTTGGCAGACAGCTTATGGTTTTGCCCAGTTTTTAGGAAAACAAAGCTATAAAATGACTCCTGAATCAATAAAGGACGATCGAAACAAGTTTTTTGGAAATTAATTTTGATTGATTCGTATGGATAATTTCTATTTGAAGGAATGCTATGAATCATACAAATCAACATTTCCAGAAGGATGGCTCGATTCGTTAGATGAGCAATCCGGTGAAGAATTATTTGAACCTTTATTCGAAAAGATTAAACAGTTTTCGGAAAAGGGTTTTATCCTTTTTAGCAAGTCTGCTATATCTGGAGAATACATACAGAAGGAAGAAGTTGTCGATATTATAACTCGCTTTATTACAGCTATTTCTCCTCTAGAGATTGACCCTAATATTGATCTTGATAAAGAATCCAATTTATCAAAAATAAAAGAAAGTATTAAAGGGCTTAATGCTTCACTATACAATGCTTTAAGGCATTATCAAGCTCTTATTGAATTCGCAAAAGATAAATTTGAACCTTATAGTATCGAAAATAAATATACTTCATTCCGGACGAAAGTTAATGTAAGCAATTTACTCGACCAATTTATAGAAATTACCTTTCCATTATGCCGATTTGATTATCAGCTACCAACTAATGAAGATGACTTTTATAAGATACTTCATATATCAACAATATTAAATGAAATCAATTTAAAGTCAAACCAATACCTAAAAGATGTCTATTCAGTACTAATTTTAAAATGCAATTTTATCATTAAGAGAATAAAAATTGCACCTTTCGAATATTCGTTAGATTTTTCAATAGAAAACATAGACCCAGAGCGTTTGGATATAGGCATTCTTGCTCATTTTCTTCCTAATTCAGCATTCAATGATTTTGACGAAAAAGAATTTCTTGAAAAGATCAAATCGAATGAGGCACTTGACTTAAAGTCTTATGCTTTGTTGATGTGGTATTACAGAGAAAAACCGATAATGAGGGATGATATTAAAAAAATGGATTTTGTTATTGAGAAATTTGAAAAACTCTACAGTTCTAAGCAAAGTTTACCTGCATATCGAACACCTCAATCATTGCTAGAAAAATGTAATAAGTTTGCTCTTGACTCAGTTTATAATTTCCTTTATAATTGCAGATTCTCTTTTCTATCTGAGTTTGGGGAATTGTCTCTCAAGGATATAAGATTGAAATTAAGAGTTATCGAAGATATTCAACAAAAAACAGCAGTTAATAACTTTCATCCTTACAAAAAAGCAATAGAAGCTATTTTTAAGTGCATACATAAACATTTAAAAACGACTTCTTTCGAGGATCGAGTGATTGATGACAAAATAGCGGAGTTGGATCGGTTAATCAAGAAATATGAAAAAGCTCTTAAGTGGAGTCGTCAACATAAATTTTTTCCTTTCCAGTTGACATTTGAAGAGTCAATATCTACTTCATCAGTTGAGTTTAATATTTTTACTCCATCTGTATATGTAAACGTAATAGATTATAATAAGCAAATAGAGAATCTTAAGATTTTTAAGCAACAAAGGGAATTACTTGATTTCCATAAAGAACTATCAAATGATAGAAAGAAGATCGAAGAACATAAGAATTCAATCGAAGCTATAAAAAGCAACATAGAAAGATCAGAAAAGAAGAATTACGAATTGATCGGTTTATTCACGGCTGTAATCACATTTCTTTTTGGAGCTATCAATATATTTACAGCAAATGATACAAGTTTGTCCCAAATTATTGTAAATACATCAGGCTTAGGAGTTGTTTTATTACTGTTTTTAGTTGTATTTTTGTTTGCATCTCCGATATTTATACAACAAATTGAGATAAGAAAATATATCAAAACTTGGCGATTCGCACTTCTGTCTGTTTTTGTTATATCAACGATTGGCGTATTCGTTTATTTTGCTCAAACAGTAAAGCAAGAGCAACTTAATCTGGATAAGGCAAATCAAGAAAAATCAAAGACAAGAGATTTATCTGCATCAATTACAGATAAAGATTCAACTCATTTTAAATCTACTGCTATCAAAAAATCTAATCAAACGAAATAAGCCCTCACCTCCCGTTCACAATCTTCTGAATCTCGTTCAACTTGTTCAGTGCCTCCATTGGCGTAAGGTTGTTCACATCCAAGTTGCGGATTTCATCTCTTACTTGGCTCAGCACAGGGTCGTCCAATTGGAAAAAGCTAAGCTGAAATCCTTCCTTTTGCTCGGTGATGTCGGTGATGTTTTTGGAAACACCTTGCTGGCGGTTGTCTGTTTCGAGTTGCTTGAGTATCTCGTCGGCACGTTTTACGATGGATTGAGGCATTCCTGCCCTTTCCCACGCCACCGTCACCCGTTGGCCCAATTCCCCCATTTTCAGCTTCACAAGCCATTATTCACGCTATTTTCCCCCATCTTTCGCCCCTTTTCCCCATTATTTTGGGCCATATACTACAAAAGGGGCATTTCCGCCCCTCATTTCATCAAAAAATTAAACCTGAATTCAACCAAAATCACCTTTTTGCACATCTCGTTTTTTCTACCATTTCCTACTTCACCTCCACATCCATCTAATTATCTGTATTTTACGTTCTTTTCCACCACCATGCCTTTTGCACCTTTCGTTTTTACCCCCTTATACTATCATCACCAGAAATTAGACTTAAGGCATATTTAACCACACTGCTCAAATATTGAGCAAGCAACTTAGCTGCTTCCGCTTTATCAATATTAGTCTGCTTAATATAGAATTTATTCTTATCAAGCTGATTTAATTTTGCAGAAATGACTTTATTGATTAGCTGTTCATAAAGACCTAATTCCATGGACATGACTTCTATATTTTGATGATATGTACAAGACACTTTCCTTTAGGAAAATCACCTCTCCATCCACCCTCCGATCCTCCCGGAGTCCCCTCCCCGTTAGCAATCTTTCACATCCCGACCTATATATCCATTTTGCAAATACCTGCTTATAAGTGGATTGTAGGCTGTCGAAATGTTAAACACCCTATATATCTCGTTTTCCCCATTTTTTTTAATTAAAAATTCAGATACATTTGCAATCATATCGTTAATAACAGGTTGTCGCCTTCCTATTTTTAGATATCTACGTTCCTCTAAAACAACCATAGATCATGAAACAAACCGCGTTCACCGTCCTTCTACTGCTGGCGCAGCTTGGCCTGTGCCATGCCCAGCTGAGCCTGGCCTACAACCGCCTCCGCCCTGGCGACAAATTAGTCAAGTACCAGGTGGATTACAAGGATCCCGGCGCCTCCGGCGAGGATGTCCTGTGGGACTTCAGCAAGCTGAAGACCGTCAACGAAAACTACCCCGTCGCCTATTCCGACCCGGAGCTCCTCGGCGACAGCCTCTACGTCCTCGGCTCGAGGGCCTACCCCAAAGCCGGGTTCGCCCCGGGCGAGCTGGTGGTGGCCTCCGAACACCACACGCAGTATTTCTTCCGCTTCAAGGGGGACACCCTGCTGCTTCTCGGCCACGAGAACCCGCTCACCCGGCTGGATTACGTGCAGCCCTACGTCCAGGCCGTGTTCCCGCTCAGGTACGGCGCCATCACCACCTACCCCTACCGGGCGAGGGGGCTGTATTCCCAGACCGACTCCATCTCCACCGAGGGGATCGTCACCACCTGGGCCGACGCCCGCGGGCGGATGGTGCTCCCCTCGGGCGACACGCTCGCGCAGGTGCTGCGGGTGCGCACCCTGCAGGGCATCACCGACAACCGCCGGGACTCCCTCGGCCAGCGCACGCAGCGTGTGCTGGAAACCTGCCGGTGGTACACGCGCGGCTACCGCTACCCGGTCTTCGAGACCGTCCGCAGCTACAACCCCGCCGACAGCTCCGTCCACTTCAGTACGGCCTTCTTCTACCCCCCGCAGGACCATTACTACCTCGCCGACGACCCGGAGAACAAGGCCATCCAGGACGAGCTTTGGAGCAAGGCCAACAAAAGCAAGGAAACACCCGACGGAAGCAGCACGGACAGCCAGTCCACGGGCATGTCCATCCCCGGCCTGCTTAGTTGCCGGCTCTATCCCAACCCGGTGGCCACCGACCTGACCGTCGCCTACGAGGTGTCGATGAAGGCCAACGTCTCCTTCGGCCTTTACTCCATCGACGGGTTCCCCATCAGCTTGGTGCCGGCGAAAGTCCATGACCCCGGTTCCTACTCCGTCTCCTTCAACTGCTCGGGACTCTTCCCCCGCAACTACGTGCTGCGGGTGGTGGCCAACGACAAGGTGGCGAACGGGCTGGTGATAAAGAAGTGAAACAAGCTGATAGCTTCCAACCGATAATCTACAAAACAACAAAGAATATAAATTATGAAACGAAGCATGATTTTTAGCAAATCACCAAAGTCAATGATTAAAAAATCATGCGAGTTCCATACCGCCTAACAGTAAAAATTAATCGTATGAAAAAAGCAATGCTATTTATCGCCGTCGCTGTGTCGGCTTTGTCTCTTAACGCTCAAACCGTGTATGTTCCCAACGGGACAAGCGGGATCGGAGGTTCATTAAATGGGAATGTGGGGGTGGGGAC
>MKRS01000266.1 GCA_001897035.1 Bacteroidales bacterium 45-6 | reverse complement strand
TTGATATTCCCGAAGGCACGATTCTCTTTATCGAAGACATTGCAGAAAAACCTTACCAAATCGACCGGATGATGTGGCAGTTGCGGCTTGCCGGCGTTTTCGACCGCATTGCGGGATTGGTAGTTGGCCGTTTCACAGAATACCAGGAAGACCCTTTGATGTATTCCTCCGTTTACGAATCCATCCGCGAGATTGCCGATGGATATGAATTTCCCCTGTGCTTCGATTTTCCCGTGGGACATGTGGTGGGAAACTACCCTTTAGTGCATGGAGCGGAGACCGTTTTGGAGGTGACGCCCCATAAGGCAAGTTTAAACCAGCACCGCAAGAATGCGTTTTTTTGATAGATAATTTCTTTGTCTTATAATTAAATGTTATTTTTGCACCAGTAAATTTTATTACCAATTTAGATGAAATAAATCTATGGAAATTTCTCACATTGAACATCTTGGAATCGCTGTTAAAAGCCTTGAAACAGCCATTCCATTTTATGAAGGAGTGCTTGGCCTGAAATGCTACAGCATCGAAGTAGTTGAAGACCAAAAAGTAAAAACCGCATTTTTCAAAATCGGTCAAACGAAAATCGAATTGCTGGAGCCAACAAGCCCTGAAAGCGCAATCGCCAAGTTTATTGAGAAAAAAGGAGAAGGTATCCACCACATCGCATATTGCATCCAGGACGGAGTGGCAAACGCTTTGGCAGAAGTGAGCGAAAAGGGTGTCCAACTGATCGACAAAGCCCCCCGTCGCGGAGCTGAAGGTCTGGACATCGCGTTCCTCCACCCGAAATCCACGGCAAGCGTTCTTACTGAGCTGTGCGAAACCCCTAAACAATAAATCAGACAGACCTTGCTCGATCGCCCGACGGTATTTGGCAGGGTCTTCTTACGTTATTTGCATTACAACGAAATTAAAACAAAAATTAGAATCATAATATAAATGCTATGAGCCAACTTGAAAAAGTAAAAGAGCTGATTGAACTTCGTGCGCAAGCTCGTCTTGGAGGTGGTGAGAAAAAAATCCAATCTCAACACGAAAAAGGCAAATACACCGCACGTGAACGTATCTCTATCTTGCTCGACGAAGGCAGCTTCGAAGAGTTCGACATGTTTGTAGAACACCGCTGCACCAACTTCGGTATGGAAAAGACAAAATTCCTCGGAGACGGTGTTGTGATCGGTTGCGGTACCATCGAAGGCCGTTTGGTGTATGTTTTCGCACAAGATTTCACCGTGATCGGTGGATCGTTGTCCGAAACTTTGGCAATGAAAATCTGCAAAGTGATGGACATGGCCATGAAAGTAGGTGCTCCTGTGATCGGTATCAACGACTCGGGTGGCGCACGTATCCAAGAAGGGGTGAACGCTTTGGCGGGATATGCCGAAATTTTCCAACGCAATATTCTTGCCTCTGGTGTTATTCCTCAAATTTCCGGAATCTTCGGTCCTTGTGCCGGTGGTGCCGTGTATTCTCCTGCCTTGACTGACTTCACTTTGATGACCGAAGGAACTTCTTATATGTTCTTGACAGGTCCCAAAGTGGTGAAAACCGTTACGGGTGAGGATGTGACCCAAGAAGAATTGGGTGGTGCCAGCGTTCATACAACCAAATCGGGTGTGGCTCATTTCTCTGTGGCTAACGAAGACGATGGTTTGGCAATTATTCGCCAATTGTTTGGTTTCTTACCATCTAACAACCGTGAAGAAGCTCCCCGTCGTGAAAATACAGACCCAATTGCCCGCATGGACGATTTGTTGAACGAAATCATTCCTGACAATCCGAACAAAGCGTATGACATGTACG
>MKRS01000265.1 GCA_001897035.1 Bacteroidales bacterium 45-6 | reverse complement strand
CAAGGCGTGTTCCAATTCTTCAAAAATTAAAACAGCAGCACCTTCGCCCAAAACAAAACCATCGCGACTCTTGCTAAATGGACGGGAAGCCCTTTCGGGACTGTCGTTCCGCGTGGAAAGTGCGGTCAACGCATTGAACCCGCCAATTCCCGAGGCACACACCGCTGCTTCTGCCCCGCCGGTCACAATCACTTCAGCCTTGCCCAGACGGATCAAGTCGAATGCTGTGATTGCCCCATTAGTGGAAGATGCACAAGCAGATACGGTCCCGAAATTAGGACCTCTGAAACCGTGCCTGATGGAAATGTGTCCCGAAGCAATATCTCCAATCATCTTGGGGATAAAGAACGGATTAAACTTGGGGCCGAGTTCGATGTGCTTGTAATAGCTGGCCACTTCATCTTCGAAAGTGCGGATACCGCCGATCCCCGATGAAACAATTACACCAACCCTGTCCAAATCCAATTTTTCATAGTCGAAACCTGCGTCGGCAAGACTCTGTTCGGCAGCCGCAATGGCAAGCAGGGAATACCTGTCGCATTTGCGGGCCTCTTTCCTGTCGAGGTATTGGCTCGGATCGAAATCCTTGACCTCA
The DNA here is from genome assembly GCA_001897035.1 of Bacteroidales bacterium 45-6. Classification (GTDB taxonomy): domain Bacteria; phylum Bacteroidota; class Bacteroidia; order Bacteroidales; family Dysgonomonadaceae; genus UBA1309. The sequence goes on along the minus strand of MKRS01000265.1, from coordinate 1,209 downwards.
CAGGCGAACTGCGTTTTGAATTTGGAAGCGTCAAATTGAGTAATAGGTCCAGCTCCACTTTTCCCCTCCAAGGCACTGTTCCATGTGGTTTCCACATCGTTGCCAAGAGGAGTGATGGCTCCCAGGCCTGTTACCACTACTCTTTTTAATTCCATGCGAAAGGAATAAAATTATTATAGGTTTGATTCGATGTAAGTAACAGCGTCACCCACAGTTGCAATTTTTTCAGCTTGGTCGTCAGGAATAGAAATACCGAATTCTTTTTCGAATTCCATAATCAATTCCACTGTATCAAGTGAATCTGCGCCTAAATCGTTTGTGAAACTTGCAGTAGGAGTTACTTCCGATTCTTCTACACCGAGTTTATCTACGATGATTGCTTTCACTTTTGATGCTACTTCTGACATAAGATTTGAATTTTAATTAGTAAATAATATTTTCTTTGTTAATTTTGCAGCTACAAAGGAACGTATTTTTCTTCGTATTTTACAAATTTTCGAGACAGAAAATTAGAAAAATCTGCACATAAATCGTTTTTTTGTGCAAATCACAAATCCAAGACAATGATTAAAATTGCTATTTTCGCTTCAGGTTCGGGTTCCAATGCCGAAAACATAGCCCAGTACTTCTCTGATAAGCAAGAAGTTGAAATACCCGTCATCATTTCCAACAAGGCAGAAGCCTTCGTACATCAACGCGCCAAACAACTTGGCATCGAATCGGTCACTTTTTCAAAAAAACAATTCGAAGAGACCGACGAAGTAGCAAACCTGCTGACCGAAAGGAAAATAGACTTCGTGGTGCTGGCCGGCTTCCTGCTCAAAGTGCCTGCCAATCTGCTCAACAATTACCCCAACCGAATCGTGAACATACACCCCGCACTCCTTCCCAAATTCGGCGGAAAAGGGATGTATGGCGACCGTGTGCATGAAGCCGTTGTGGCTGCCGGGGAAAAGGAATCGGGAATTACGATACATTATATAAACGAAAATTACGACGAAGGGGATGTCATATTCCAAGCCACTTGCAATGTGGCTACGTCCGACACCGCCCACGACGTGGCCGAGAAAGTCCATGCTCTGGAATACAAATATTTCCCTGCAATCATCGAAAAAGCAATTGCTGCCTTGCCCGGCACTGTTTCGTTGGACAAAATTAATGACTAAAATATTTATAGTCAGCCATATTATTCGAATAGAAAACAATTAT
>MKRS01000264.1 GCA_001897035.1 Bacteroidales bacterium 45-6 | reverse complement strand
ACTGGTGGACGAGGCTTACAAAGAGGCCGAAAAAAAGCGTTACAAGGAGGCTCAAAACATGGGAATCGCCAAAGAAAGCCGGGAGAACACGAAAAAAGTGCTTACACCCCTGCTCAAAGGACTGGGCTTTCGAAAAGTCCACATAGCTTTCAGATCGGACGCCAAAGATGAACTCCCGCTCCAAACAATCCGGGTGAAAAGGGAATGATTTTGTAATTGTAATTGACGATTTATTGAATTATTCATTTACTAATTCTCACATTGCCTCGCCTTTGCTTCGGCGAACGTTGTTTGCAGATTGGCACATTATCGTATTGGCGCATTGGCACATTGCCTAATTTGTATTAATTTTGAAAAGTCATATTAGTTTATCATTCTATCCGATGCAAAGTTTCAAAGAGCTAACCGAAAAAAGAAGAAGTATCCGGAAATATACCGAACAGGCGATCGCCCCGGAAGACGTACAGTTGCTCCTCCAGGCAGGACTGATCGCCCCCACATCCAAAAACAAGAAACCGTGCCATTTCATTGCTGTCGAAGACAAGGAGCAACTCCAATTGCTTTCAAAATGCAAGAAAGGAGGCTGCGGCTTTATCGCCGACAGTGCGCTTTCCATCGTTGTGGCAGCCGACCCTTTGGTGAGTGACGTGTGGATTGAAGACGCTTCCATTGCCGCAACTTTCATCCAGCTTCAGGCGGAAGACTTGGGCCTGGGCAGTTGCTGGGTACAGGTCAGGGGCAGACAAACGCCCGACGGATTTGATTCGGAAGAATATGTCCGCTCGGTGATCGGTGCGCCTATGCCTCTCCAGGTATTGGCAATTATCACTATCGGCCACAAAAAAGAAGAAAAAAGCCCTCAAGACATCGAATCGCTTGGGTGGGAAAACGTACACATCGATAAATTTTGATCTTATGGCAAAAGATGACGACAACAAACTGGCATTCGGACTGATCTTGATGATATTCGGGCTGATTTTCCTTGTGGACAAAACGGGCTTGCTCGACAAAATCCCCAACGGGGAAGCTATCACCAATTTCCGCGTACTTATTTTGATTGCGGGCGGTATTTTTCTATTCGCCAAAAGGGAAAAAACCTGGGGAATCATCCTCACTGGCCTGGGAGTAATCCTCAACGCCGATTTTTTCTTCGGCTGGTTTGCTTCCCTTTCGGCCATTACGGTGCCGGTAATGTTGATTATACTCGGGGTAATACTGGTGTTCCGTTCCCAAAAATAACATTCATCGTATATGGGACGAAACATGATTTTTAGCCAATCACCAAAGTCAACGATTAAAAAACCATGCGACGTTACCTCAACGCGTACGTTGTTTCCACACCACCAATAGTAAGATTAATCGCATGAAAATCATTTTCATCGGGGCAGGGAATTTGGCGACAAACCTTGCCCATGAACTCCATTCGAAGGGTCACCCGATTCTTCAAGTATATAGCCGCACGGAGGAATCGGCAAAAGTCCTCTCCGAAAGTGTCGGTGCCGAGGCCATCACAAATATCGGGCAGATCGAAACAGGGGCAGACTTGTATCTCTTTTCGGTGAAAGATTCCTCCCTCGAAGGGTTGCTTGCGCAAATGCCCGCCACTTCTGGTCTTTGGCTCCATACTGCAGGAAGCATTCCGCTAAACATCTTTGATAAATTTCACGGCGACTACGGCGTGATTTATCCTTTTCAAACCTTTAGCAAAAGTCGGAAGGTGGACTTTTCGGAGATCCCTGTCTTTGTGGAAGCAAACAGCGAAAAGAACCTGGAGGCGTTGCTACATTTTGTGGAAACATTCTCCC
>MKRS01000263.1 GCA_001897035.1 Bacteroidales bacterium 45-6 | reverse complement strand
GACTATCCCCAGAGGTAGTTTTGGCCGTTTTCGTTTTCGACCTCTCCTTCTAGGTTTATAGGGTGTTGTCGTGTCAAAAACCTGGATTTCTGGAAAACCCATCAGTAATTTTGTCATTGAGAAAAAACGAGGAGAGATTTTTGAAAACGGTTAAAACTACCTCTGGGGATAGTCAAGAGGTACTCCCAAAAAAATTTTCAGCCCGATCGGACAAAATTAAAGGGTAGTTGACCTTGTCACAATGAGAACGTCCAAAAAACAGGTTTTTGAGCTAGGAAACCATGAAGAGGGTTTAGGAAAAATTTTTCCTCGGACATGGGTCTCATCATTTTCGATGCTCTATCTGTGGTAAAAATTTCAAGTGAATCGGGCTTGCCGTTTTCGAGATCTGAAACACACCAAAAAAGAGGGGGGGGGTACCCTTAATATCTTATTCTGTTTTTTTCAAACGATTTTGAATTGGGAATATATATACATATGTATATTTCGATTGTTCTTTGAAAGTTTATTTCAATGCCAATAGAATTCTTAACCACATTGTATATTCATTTTTAAGTTGTTATTGATAATAATGTTTGCGATTTGTTAGCAGTAAATTAATCAAGCGATCGTGGAACGCCCGATACAAATGTTTATAGAGAGTAATGTGTTGAAATTTGTTTCCATGAATTTGATCGGTTTAAGAAACTCAGGTATGTAGCCAAAATCAAACTATTTTTTTGCTCACATTTTGACAGTAATTTTTTTCTTCATGAGACGGACAAATGATTGTGCACAATATTTCATGAACTTAGGTTATTCTCTATCGAACGCGAATAGAGCCCTATCAACTAAGGATCAAGCAAGATTTATACAAAAATGGGTTGAGGTTGGATTGAATTAAAAAGGCAAGTGTAACAATATAACACTCATCTGTCATGCAATTACTCGAAAATTGTATCCTTCATTATCCATACCAATAGATGGTGCTATATATATTGTTAATATATTTTTACGTTTCTTTTTCGCTGTCTTTTTAACTGGGTTGTTTTCGTTTTTCTTGAAGTAGAACACATAAGACACCACAATGCCTATCACGGCGATACCGATGCTAAGGCCTGCCACCAGCGGATCGATGTGCGATTCGAACGCTTTGCCGTCGGCCGTGATAAATTCGTCGAAGGGGATCAACCAGCCAATCAGCACGGTGACAATTGCCAAAAAAATCAACGGCAAGGACATGGCCGCTCCCGCATCGTGGGGCGCATGGTGGTAATGCTTGTCGCTTTCGTAGTGGAAGATGCGGAAATAAAGCCGGAACATATAAAAAGCCGTCAAACCAGCAGCCAAGAAGAGAATGCTGAACAACACGATGTCGTGGTGCATGGCCGCAGCCAGAATTTCATCTTTGGAGAAAAATCCCGAAAACGGTGGTATCCCGGCAATGGCCAAACAGGCAATCAGAAACGTCCATTTCGCAATCGGCATGTGTTTTCCCAAGCCTCCCATGTCGTCCATTTCGTTGCTGTGCACAGCATGAATGATGGCTCCTGCACCGAGGAACAACAAGGCTTTGAAGAAGGCGTGCGTGAACAAGTGGAACATGGAAGCCATGTATCCCAATCCTTCGTGTCCGTCATAACCCGACACGCTCAGAGCGGTCACCATGTAGGCAATCTGGGAAATGGTGGAAAATGCCAGCACGCGCTTGATGTCGGTCTGCGTACAGGCCACCACTGCGGCAAACAAGGCGGTGACGGCTCCGATGTAGCCGATCAGTTGCAGCACTTCAGGCGTCTGGAACAAATATACGGGGAACAAACGGGCAATCAAAAACACACCGGCAACCACCATCGTGGCAGCATGGATAAGTGCCGAAACGGGGGTCGGACCTTCCATGGCATCGGGTAGCCACACATGAAATGGCAACAAGGCCGATTTACCAACCCCTCCCATAAAGATCAGGAGCATGGCCCACGAGATGGCCGATATTCCCAGGAAGGAGGCTCCTGCAAAGCTGCTGAAGCAGGGCGATTCCACTTGTGTCAATGTATGGAAATCGAATGTCTTGGTGAAATACGACAACAACAGAATCCCGATCAGGAAGAAAAAGTCGGCAAAACGGGTGACGATAAATGCTTTTTTGGAAGCTGCCACAGCCGAGGGTTTCGTGTAGTAGAACCCGATCAGCAAATAGGACGAAACGCCCACCAGCTCCCAGAAAATATACATCTGGAAAATGTTGGTGGCAACCACCAGCCCCAGCATCGAGAAGCTGAACAGCGACAGGAAGGCATAATAGCGTTGGAAACCTTTTTCGCCCTTCATGTAGGCAAGGCTGTAGATGTGTACCATCAGCGAAACAGTGGTGATTACAATCAGCATCATCGCGGAAATGGCATCGATATAAAAACCCAAATCAATGTGAAGTGCTTCGGTGAACCTCAGCCATTCGAAATTGAATGCTTCCACTGCTTTGTATGTCCCGTCGGCGGACCTCCCCACCACAAAGAAATACTGGTAGGCAGCCACGTAAGACAGAAGAGTTGTGACGGCCATTGAGATGGTTCCCAAAATACCGGAAACAAGAGGTTTCATGTATTTTCCTCCTATCCCGAGAATCAAGAACATGGCAATCGGAAGAATCAGAATCCATATTGAATTTAAAGTAAGCATAAATATTTCTTATATAAGTAGATGATTTTTTTGAAGGCTCATCTTTGTTTGTTTTCTACTCTGAATTATCAATGTTTCATGCTTGAAACGTTCTCATCAATATAGATGCTGTTCACTTTTCTGTAAATATTGATGATGATGGCAATGGCAATGGCAGCTTCCGCCGCAGCAATTGCTATCGCGAACAACGTGAAATAAAATCCTTCCAGCTGATGCGGATAGAGGTAACGGTTGAAGACGGCAAAGTTGATGTCGGCTGCATTCAGCATCAGCTCGATAGAGATCAGCACCATAATCATGTTCTTGCGCGACAAGAAGCCATATACCCCAACAAAAAACACAACGGTACTCACGGCCAGGTAAAGCTCGATCGGAATGGCGTTGTTCAGCAGATTTGTTATGAATTCACCCATGTTTTTCTATTTGAAAAATGTGCGGATTGGAAAGCGGATTGAATCCGATCCGTAGCCACATCCGGCACATTGTATTTTTTATATTTCTATTTCTTCTTAAATAAATCGGTCGCCTTGACTTTTCTCAAAACCCCTCTTACCTCTTCCGCGCAATCATCACGCCGCCAATGATGCAAGCAAGCAGCAGCAAGCTCACAGCCTCGAAAGGAAGCATGTTCTGGTATTTTCCAGTGCCGAGCAGACCGAAACCGATGTCCTGCATCTTGAATTCTTCCTGCGTGGTGTAGAAATACAAGCGGCTGATGTTGTAATAGACAATGTGCCCGCAAATGGCCAAGCCAGCTAATGCGGCAATCGCCGCAACGATCATACGCTTGGGCTTTTCAAATTTCACGCCCACGCCCGGCTGGTTGGTCAGCACGATGGAGAAGATGAACAGCACCATCACGCCTCCCGCATATACCGCGATCTGTGTGATAGCAAGGAAATGATAGTCGAGCAGGAAGTAGAACCCAGCTGTGCTCAACAATACGAACAGCAGAAATACTGCGGAGCGTATAATCTTTTGCGAAGTAACCGCCATGAAGGAAGATACCACGGCTACGAACGCCAAAATGAAGAAGATGATATTTGAAACCATAATTTTTCTTACAAACCCGTCGGAAAACCGACATTAGCCTTTGTTATATTGATTCTTGTGCTTGCTGCACGTTGTTATTCTCTTGAATTAGCCAGGAATGTTTTCCGCAGCCTTGGGTGCGGCTTTCTTTTCCCGAAGTTTCGAACCTTCGTGGTTGAGTCGCTCCAGCAATTTGCTTCGGGTGAACAATGCGTTCTCGAAACTATTGTCGAACCGGATGGCATTCGAAGGACAGGTAATGACGCAGAGGTTGCAAAACGTGCAAGTACCCAAGTCGTAAGTGTATGTGTCCAATATTTTTTTCTTTTTGCCGTCTTCCGTCTCGATTGTTTTCGATTTCACCACGATCGTTCCGTTGGGGCAGTTCATCTGACAAATGCTACACGCCGTACAAGCATGCTCGTTGTTCTCGTCGTGGGGCATGGTGAGGTTTCCCCTCCATCGGTCGGAGATGACCAGCGTGCCTCGGTTTTCGGGATACTGCTGCGTGATCTTCTTTGTAAATAATTCCTTCCAGGTGACACTCATCCCGATCAAGAGCGACTTGATCCCCGTAAATAGTCCTGAAAAATATTCTGATACTGTCATTTTATAAAGCTCCTATTTTTTTACAGGTTTTCAGATCTGTATTTATTTGATGTACAACCCGAAAACCACGATGATGGCCATGATGACCAGGTTCACCAGATTAATTGGCAACAGGTATTTCCACTCCAGGTTCAGAAGTTGGTCGATGCGCAAGCGTGGAAACGTCCAACGAACCCACAAACTCAAGAATATCAACACTCCGGTTTTTGCAAAAAACCACGCATAAGAAGGAATGAAATTCATTACTTGGTTGAATCCGTCCCAGCCTTCCACCTGGATGGCGTTCCATCCGCCCAGAAACATGGTGGTACCGATTCCCGCAATAATGAACATGTTCAGGTATTCGGCCAAATAATAGAACCCAAATTGGAGTCCCGAATATTCGGTATGGTATCCAGCCGTAAGTTCCGATTCGGCTTCCGGCAAGTCAAACGGGCCGCGGTTAGTTTCGGCATGTCCTGCAATCAGATAAATGATGAAGGCGATGACAGCAGGCAAATGTCCCCGAAATAGATTCCAATGATACACATAGCTTTGATCGGCAACGATGGTTGACAATTGCAGCGAACCGGCCAAAACCGCCACAGTCAGCAGCGATAGCCCAGCCGACAATTCGTAGCTGATGAATTGCGCGCCGCTTCGCATGGCACCGATCATCGAATATTTGTTGTTGCTCGACCAGCCGGCCAGAAGGACACCGATGATGCTCAACGAAGAAACGGCGATCAGGTAGAAAACCCCCACATTGAAATCCACCGCATGTAATCCGTTTCCAAAAGGAAGGGCGGCAAAGGTGAGCATCGAAGCACAGATCACGAAGAAGGGGGCCAAGTAGAATAGAAATTTATCCACGCTGTCCACATGAATGATCTCTTTCAGCAAAATCTTCACCATGTCCGCCACAGATTGAATCAGTCCGTATTTACCCACACGGTTAGGTCCATAACGGCATTGGAAGAATGCGGTGATTTTGCGCTCCGCATAAATCAAGATCAGAGCAATCACGGCATACATGGCCAACAAAACCACGCCGACAAGAATAAACTCGATCAGCAAAGCCGCCCAAGAAGGCAAAAGCCCGTGAAGAAAGCTATCCAACGAAGCAGTAAGCTTGATAAGCTCTAATGGATGCGAAATTTCTAACAACATATATTTTTTAATTGTAAAATCGTAAATCTGTAAATTTGTTTATTAGCAAATCTGCGAATAAGCTATCTGTCAATACATGGAATCACATAGTCCATCGAACCTCCGATAGCGATCAAGTCGGCAATCTTTTCTCCACGACAAATATGCGGCATGATAGAGACCAAAGCCATGGACGGTGAACGGAACTTGATCCGGTAAGGAAACTTGTCGCCATGGCTTTCAATAAACACACCAAACTCGCCTCTTGCAGCCTCCACCCTCTGGAAGAATTGGCCTTCGGGCAGCTTGATGATCGGCTTCGTTTTGGTAGCAAAAGCCCCTTCCGGAATATTGGGGAGCAATTGCTCTATAATTCGGCAAGATTCTTCAATTTCGTCCAAACGATTCATGTAGCGGGCAAACGAGTCGCATTCGGTACGGATAACTTCGTTGAATTCCACCTTATCATACAGGGCATAAGGGACATATTTCCGCAAGTCGCACGACCAGCCGGAACCACGTCCCGCAGGGCCAGTCACAGCCCAGCTGATGGCATCTTTCTTCGACATCATGCCGATACCCTTCATCCGCCCCAAGGCAATCACATTGCCCGAGAAAAAGCGATGGTATTCGATCAAAGCTTTCCGCATTTGAACGATAAACGCCTCCACATCTTTCTGAAATTCAGGATATATATCAAACATCACACCGCCGATGACGTTGTGGTTCATAATCAAACGGCCACCGCACACTTTTTCAAAAATGTCCAAAATGACTTCCCGCTCACGGAAACCATAGATGAACGCAGTGGTAGAACCAATATCGTTACACATCGCAGCCCAAGCCACCAAATGTGATTCGATACGAGTCAGTTCGTCCATGATCGTGCGAATGTACTGTGCTCTTTCGGGCACCTCTATTTCAGCCGCTTTTTCCACACACATACACAAGGCATGACGGTTGATATTGGCAGCAAGATAGTCGAGGCGGTCGGTGAAATGAAGTATTTGAGAGTAAGTAAGTTCTTCGCTAAGCTTTTCGATGCCGCGGTGAATGTATCCGCTGTGAACATCTATTTTTTTTACATTTTCCCCATCCAAAGCTGTGCGGAAGTGCATCACACCGTGCGTGGAAGGGTGTTGAGGACCTATGTTGATGACGTAATCGTCCTTTTCAAAAATATCGGTCAGTTTTTCTTTGATCTCCCCTTGCGGTGTTTCGTAAATGCTTGGGGCTATGTCGGTCATTTCTTTGCTGACAAGGTTCACCGGATTGAGCACAGGATCGGCGTTGTAGTCTTTGCGCAACGGAAAACCAGTCCAGTCACTATTGAGGATAAACCGGCGCATGTCCGGGTTGTTGATAAAGCGAATACCAAACATCGCAAAAACTTCACGTTCATTGAGGTGAGCCGTTTCATACAAGTCCGTAACGCTATAAAGTAATGGATTTTTGCGGTCGTCGGTTGCTGTTATCAGGACAATCTCTTTCGAAATATCGGCCGATGACGACAACAGATAGACCACACCCAGTTTTTCGCCCCAATCCACCCCAATCAATTGCATCAGAAGGTCGAAACGGAATGCGGGATCGGCTTTGAGTGTAGCCACCAAAGGATGTAAGTCTCTGGATTCGACGGTAACGGTTAGTTTTTGCTTTTCTTCTACAACTGCACTGGGAATGGTTTCCAAAACCAATTCTTTGATATCTTTCATAATGCGATTCAGCCTTTGTAATTTATTTCACTTTAAAGAGAAAACGTTCCATTTTCACTTTACGTTGCAGTTGCATCAGTCCGTAGAACAGACCTTCGGGACGTGGAGGACATCCAGGAACATACACATCCACAGGAATGATTTCGTCCACACCTTTCACAACATGGTAAGAATTGATGAACGGACCTCCCGAAATTGCACAACTTCCCATCGCAACCACATATTTGGGCTCTGCCATTTGATCGTAAACACGTTTCAAAAGCGGTGCCATTTTGTGCACAATGGTTCCAGCCACCAAAATCACATCGGCCTGGCGCGGGCTGTTGCGGGTCACTTCCATTCCAAAACGGGCCAGGTCGTGACGGGCAGCGGCAGCCGACATAAATTCGATGCCACAGCAGCTCGTGGCAAATGCCAACGGCCAAAGGGAATTGGAACGGCCCCAGTTTATCAGGTCATCCAATTTGCCAACAATCACAGGCACACCGTTTTGACGAAGCTCGGTGACGTAGTTTTCGAGATATTCGTTGTCTTTAAATTCTTCGTTGGGAATCCCCTTAATATAGATGTTCTTTACTTCCATTTCAATGCTCCCTTTCTCCATGCGTAAGCAAGGCCTAATCCAAGAATAAGTATGAAAAACAATATGCTAACCAAGCCTGAAGGTCCCAATTCCCTGACAACCGTGGCCCAAGGAAATAAGAAAACGGCTTCCACGTCAAACATGAGGTAAAGAATCGCGTACAGGTAATAACCCACATGGAATTGCATCCAGGAAGTTCCTTTGGTGGGAATGCCGCATTCGTAGGCTTCACCCTTTTGCGGATTGAAGGATTTTGGGGACAAAAGGATTGCCATCCCCAAACCGGCCACAATAAGACTTGCTCCGGTAATCAATGCGACTAAAAACAAGGAAGAATTCATATTTTCAGTTGAAAAATTACAATTACTAACAATGCGGACAATAGCTTTTAAGGCCAGAAGCCCAAGCATCTTGATAGATTTTGCCTAACACTCATTTGTATCGGCTAATTTCGCCCACAAAAGTAAAATATTATTTCAATTTTGCAAAGAAAATATTTCAAAAAAACACCTATTTTGCCAATCAAATATAGCATTTGCGGCAAATATTGCAAAGAGACGAAGGCTATCGCCTTTCATCGTGCAGACATTATCATACGAATCTCGGAGTCGCAGAACAATTAGGTCATAAAATTTCTCGTTCTCGTTCGCATGGCCACTCGGTCACTTGCGGTGGCTGACGTACCGGCTGATCTCAGCCAATAACTTTTCTGCCGATTTTACAATGGATTTAACGTCGGATTCCCATCCTTGATAAAATTTCTGATCGACATTACGGGAGGCATCCATCTTCTTCAGCACTTCAACCGACCGGTTTTCCGGATCAATTTGCATAAACATCGAAAGCATTTTGTGGCATCTTTGCTGGGCCTTTTCAAAATCTTTCTCGCTGACTGCTTTTTCGAGTTCCGCAATATCGTTCTGCGAATTTTCAACAAATGCGGACAACACGCTCAAAATAGCCTCCTTGTCGTTTCCAAGCATTTGTTCCAATTCGGCAAAAGGCACTTTTTCATGGACAGCCTTGCCCGGAGTGGTGGGTTCGACCTTTTTTTCCGATTCTCCCAGCAAGACAGACAATACATTCAGTGAAATCGGCTTGGACAAACAACCGGAAAAGCCCATCAGCTTCACCTGCTGATCGTTGATTTCGGAACGAGCTGTCATCAAAATCACCGGAATATCAGCATTGACCTTTCTAATATTTTCCAATGAATCTAATCCCGAGTCAGCCCCCATTTCCATGTCAGTAAGCACAAAATCGTATTCCCCGATTGATGCAATTCGCTTTTTCAGTTCTTTCATCGATTGGCAAGCATCTGCCTGATGCCCAAGTTGAATGACCATCGATTTCAGGGTCAGTAGCAAGGCGGGGTCGTCGTCAACAAGCAAAACATGCTTCGTCTTGCTCCGCACCCCATGGGCAGTTACGGCATCCGCCGGAATAACCAATGAGAATGTCGTGCCTTTTCCGACCATAGATTCAGCCTTGATTGTGCCTCCAAAGAGGTCCACCAAGCCTTTCACTACGTACATACCAAGTCCCGAACCTTCGGCGATGGAGCTGTTTTCCTCAATCCTGACAAAGGGTTCGAAGATTTTATCGAGTTTGTCTTTGGCAACTCCAACTCCTGAATCTTGAACCAAAATGCGGATGTGATTGCCTTCGTAGGACACGGTCAGCTTCACGCCACCCTTCAGCGTGTATTTCACCGCATTGGAAAGAAGGTTGATAACGATTTGTTTCAGTTTCAAGCTATCGCAATCCACAACGAGCTGGCGTTCAAAACTGAATTGCGTATCGAAACGCAAGTTTTTCTTCTCGCAAAGAGGCACAAACATATCCTGAAGTTCGGCGCATAGTTCCTGCAGGTGGAAAGGGGCTTTTTGCAAGGCCAGCTTCCCTTGCTCGATACTCGAAAACCCGAGCAGGTTGTCCAACAAGGATAGGATATGCTTGCCCGAATTGTGCATCGAGTATATATTCGACGGACTGATCGCTCCCCCACCCTTGTTCAGGTCGAGGCTTCCCATGATAGAATTCAACGGTGTTTTTATGTCGTGCGAAATAGAAAGCAAAAGCTGATGGCGGCTCTCCATCACCTGACGGATGCGGGCGTTTGCATTTTCCAAGTCCAAGCGAGCCCTTTTCCCCTTGTTCACATTGTGCAGGATGGTAATCAACGACACAATGAACGGAATCAAAGCGATGAGACCACCGATGAGCGTATAGTTGTTGTTTTGCCTGATTAGCTGATCGCTACGGCGTATCTCTTCAAAGCGCGCATGGATGATCTGGCTGTAGTAATCGATCAGAAGGGAAGATATTTTTGCTGTGATCTCCTGGTCGGCGGTAATCAAATTGTTGACCCGGTATTCGATGTCCGCCAATTGCGATATGTAGTCATGGCTTGCACGCTGAACATATTTTTTTATTTTGAGTCCCAATTCATCTTCCTGCCGCTTGGTCGAATTTTTTGCCTTTGTTTCGGCAGTTTCTTGCGACTTGACTTTCAAAGAGTCTGTTGCCGACTTCGACGAAAACAAATCACCCATCTTTTTCCAAAAGCTCTTTTTGGGAGCGGCTTTCGTTATGATCGTATCCTGCCTTTGCACTTGTTTTTTTGTCAACAGCGAATTAAGCTCATTGGGTCTGTAATGCTTCAGGAAAGTGTTGATATCTTCCAGCAGATCCTTCTGCACGAGCACCTCATTGAGCTGAGTGACAATGTCCCCTTTTGAGGACAACAATGAGTCGATGGTTTCGAGAGCTTTTTTGCGAGTGGAACTGACGCTCTTTGATTTCAGGGAATCGATGGAGAGCCTTATACTGGAGAGATTGTCGGCAAATCTATTTTTATAAGCCGAGTCTTTGGTTGCGACAAAAAGATTTACATCCGATTGAGCCTTGTTGATTTGACCGATCAAATTCTCAGCAGCATTCAGTTCGGCGCTGTAAAGCTCGATGTTTTTTTTCTGTTCGTCAAGATTCGTGCGAAAACTATAAATATAAGCTAATAAACCTGCAAACAACGCGACGATAATCAGATAAACGACAACTGTGTTAATTTTAATTTGTGTTTCGATTGACCTTTTCATGACCTTTTTAGAAATTGCGAATGCGCAAATCTACATATTTTATTCATTAGTAATAGCATTCATAGGAAATAAAGATTGAAAATACGAAGATGCTCTTGAGTGTTTTCCACACTTTTTTGTGGAAATATTCCACAAGCATCACAAATTTCCACAGCAACCCCAAAAGGGACAAAATGCTTACACACAAACACTTAAATACAAATACAAAATCTCAAAACCAAATGGCACAGGAATTGGACTTAATAGAGACGCAGCCATTCGGTTAAAAAAAATAATCGGTTAAAAAAAGCAGAAACAGAAAGCGAATTTAAACATTCTCTCTCACACACAAAACGAACTTAAACTCAACTCAAGAAAAGTTCATGCTAACAAAGGCATGAGCTTTTTCTTTTAAGTAGATACTAAACCACCCCAACCCACATGAGAGCCAAACATTCGACGAAAGTCAATGCTCTCTAAAGACAGTGGAAACATGCCGTAGAAGCTATCTCGACTCATCCTCAAATTTAAAAATGGGCTCATTATCAGAATAAGTCCTGCGTTCCCGGGCCAATTTTTCAATTTCGTCCCGGGGTACTAAAAAGACGGTGGGACGCCCCGTAATGGGATTGGGACGGGTAACCACTACGGTGTTGTACACCTCTTCAATTATCTGGTACTGGAGCACTTCCGAGGGAATTCCCTGCGTATATAAGCGTCCATTTTGCAGAAGAATGAGCCGATTGCAATAAGTACTGGCCAAATTTAAGTCGTGGATAATCATCAGCACCGTTAGCCCAAGCTCGCAATTGAGCATCCGCACCAAGTCGAGAATCTGCACCTGATGGGAGATGTCAAGCTGCGAAGTGGGTTCATCGAGCAAAAGCAAATCTGGTTCCTGAGTCAGCGCGCGAGCCATGGCAGCAAGCTGCCGTTCGCCGCCACTGAGGGAAGAAAGCGGTTGGTCGCTATATTTAAGTACTCCGGTGAGTTCCATATATCGCCGAGCTTTCGCCACATCCTGCTTTTTCTCAAAAAACTGGAACATCTCGCGATAAGGCAGCCTGCCGAGCAGCACGTATTCAAGCACCGACATCGAAGTCTCTTCGATTCGTTGCGTCACGACGGCAATTTTACGAGCCTTCTCCCCTACCGGCATGATACCGAGATTTTTTCCGTCGAGGACCATTTTTCCGTGGGAGGGCTTGAGATCGCCCAGCAAGAGCTTCATCAAGGTACTCTTCCCGGAGCCATTCGGCCCAATTATTCCGGCAAAATCGCCTTTCGTCAA